>DJFY01000043.1 GCA_002431545.1 Cellvibrionales bacterium UBA5860
CCCACGATGCAATGTCCCTGTACCCCACCCTGCCTCTTCTTTCACTACGGGCTTGACTGTACACTTTGGTATACGCTCATCAATGGCTAACTGAGGACTCATATTGTGCTTAGCGAAACACTTTCCAAAAGACTCAACGCTCAAATCAATCACGAGTGTGCTTCTATCGCACTTTACATGCAGATGAGCGCGTGGTGTGCGCACAAAGGTTACGATGGCTGTGCGCATTTTTTTCGCCTGCAGGCGCACGAAGAACGCGGCCACATGGAAAAATTGTTTGAGTACATGCTGGAGACCGGCGGCCTGCCGACATTTGGTACGCTCGCTGCGCCACCTCTGTCCTGGAAAAACCTCCGCGATCTGTTTCAGGCAACGCTTGAACACGAACAAACCGTCTCCAGGGAAATCAGCGCCCTGGTGGAAACCGCGCTGGGAGAAAAAGATTTCTCTACTTTCAGTTTTCTGCAGTGGTATGTCGCCGAACAGCATGAGGAAGAACATCGTCTAACAACCATTCTCGACCGTATCGACATGATCACAACCGAGGGCCACGGCGTTTTTACCATCGACAGGGAAATCAGCCGACTGACCCACGCCAAGAGCGGCTAAGCAAAAAATTGTTCCGGTTGGCATAGCCAATCGCCTGGGCGGAACAATCGTTTAGGCGGGATATTTGCCTGACCCGACCCTTAACCGTAGCATCGCCTGTACCCGCTAACTAAATTCATGGATTTTTCTTTTACAGAGCAACAACTGCAAATTCGCGACAGCATCGAAAAATTGTGCGCCGATTTTGGTGATCAATACTGGCTGGAACGGGATAGAGACGGCGAGTTTCCCGAGGCCTTTTGTTCTGCACTGGCACAAGGCGGCTGGCTGGGCATCGCCATGCCGGAAGAAGTCGGTGGCAGCGGCCTCGGCATCGGTGAAGCGGCAGTGATGGTGCAGACCATTTCCGAGTCGGGCGCCGCCAACGGTGGCGTGTCGTCAATCTCCATCCCTCTCTTCGGCGTCAATCCCATCAACGTATTTGGCACCGACGAGCAAAAACAGCGCATGCTGCCACCCGTGATCAAACGCGAAGATATCCCCTGCTTCGGCGTTACCGAGCCCAATACCGGCCTCGATACCACCCGTCTCACCACGCGCGCGGTGCTGAACGGCGACCACTATATCGTTCACGGCCACAAAATATGGACCTCCACCGCCCAGGTCGCCAATAAAATCCTGCTGATCGCGCGCACCAAACCGGAGGAAGAAACAAAGAGACCCATTGATGGCCTATCGCTGTTCTACACTGATCTGGATCGCAATACCTGCGATATTCGACGCATCGAAAAAATGGGCCGCAAGTGCGTCGACTCCAACGAAGTATTTATCGATGGCCTGAAAATACCAGTGCAAGACCGTATCGGCGAAGAAGGCAAAGGTTTTCGCTATCTGCTCCACGGTTTAAACCCGGAACGGATACTCATCGCCGCCGGCCTGGTCGGACTGGGGCGGGCGGCAATAAAAAAGGCTACCGACTATGCAAGGGACAGGGTTGTATTCGGTCGCCCCATCGGTCAAAACCAGAGCGTGCAACACCCGCTGGCCGAAAGCTGGATCGAGCTGGAAGCAGCAAATCTGATGGTTTTTCGTGCCGCTGCGGCCTACGACAACGGGGAAGATTGCGGCGCCGCTGCCAATGCCGCCAAATATTTCGCCGCCGAGGCGACATTCAAGGCCTGCCAGCGCGCGGTGATGACTCATGGCGGCATGGGCTACGCCAAGGAATATCACGTGGAACGGTACCTGCGGGAGTGCATGATCCACCGCCTGGCACCAATTAGCCCACAACTGATACTGTGCTTTATCGCCGAAAAGGTTCTCGGTCTGCCCAAGTCGTACTAGCGATGGCCTGTAGAGATCATTAAAAGCCAAATAAATCTAACGTTTCAGGTCCTTTCTGTAGCCGACAATTTTCACTTGCATGTTTTCTGCCTCGCCATAGGGGATAAAATTCCTGTGGCGGGTGTGACTCCCCTTGACTTTACGCGCGTGTTTTATCGGACACCAGTACTGCTCGGTACGCGCCGCGATCTCTCTGGCATACGCGATAAGCCCATTAACGTAACTACAATAAACGCAATTAGTCTTTTCAAAAACATTCAAATAAGACAACCGGTGGCGATCAATAACAACATAGTCTGATCGCGTTACTGGCTTTATGTCGTAAAGACGAAAGCAAACCACCTGAAAACAGAACAGGGAAAAATCCAGCAAGACAAAAGGCACAATCATGCCGTAAATAAAAGGCAGGGAAATTATGCTCTGCACGCGGCTGCCGGCAAACCATTCGCGCCACTTTGTTTTCAGTTGTCGATGAGATTCTCGAATCTGTTTTTCGAAACGGACTTTAGTGCCCTCTATTCGGTACCGGACTTTTTCTTCGTGCTCTTGCAGAGCAACTTCCAGCTCCTCTTCCAGGACCCTCATTCGATTGAGGATGTTTTGCATCCGTTCGTTCATTCCGGTTTCGCCTCCGGGTTAGCCCACCGCTCGATCAGGTCCATCGGCAACGGGAAGACGATGGTATTGGTTTTTTCTCCGGCAATCTCAGTCAGGGTTTGCAGATACCTGAGCTGCAGGGCCTGACTCTGTTTTGCCAGGGTGGTGGCGGCCTGGAGGAGTTTCTCCGAAGCCTGGAGTTCGCCTTCGGCGTGAATCACCTTGGCTCGGCGCGCGCGCTCTGCTTCGGCCTGCTGGGCAATAGCACGAACCATGGTTTCGTTAAGATCGACGTGTTTGATTTCGACGTTACTGACTTTGACACCCCAGGCATCGGTTTGCTGATCGAGGATGGATTGAATGTCTGTGTTGAGCCGATCGCGCTCTGCCAACATCTCGTCAAGCTCGTGTTGCCCCAGCACGGAACGCAGAGTGGTCTGGGCAAGGTGGCTGGTCGCGGCATAAAAATCCTCCACCTGGATGATGGCCTTTTCCGGGTCCACGACGCGAAAATAAACAACGGCATTGACCTGTACCGAAACGTTGTCGCGTGAAATAACATCCTGACTGGGGACATCCATAACGATCGTCCGCAGATCGACCCGCACCATCTGCTGAATGCCCGGGATGACAATGATGAAACCAGGGCCTTTGACTTTCCAGAAGCGGCCCAGCAAAAAAATCACGCCGCGTTCATATTCACGCAGGATCTTGATCGCGCTGGCAAACAGCAGAATCAGCAGCACAAGGAGTGTATACAGCGGATACTCAATCATCGATTTAATCCTCTTTGCTTCCGGAGGTGCCGGTAGTATCTATGTTCTCATCGTCGTCGCCGGGTTGCTCTGCAGCCACCGGTTCAACTTCCAGGGTCAGACCATCAACGGCGGTCACCTTGACTTCCTCCCCGGCTTTCAGAGGTCGGCTCGTGTGCGCCCGCCACAGTTCGCTATGCACCCGGACATTAGCGAAATGCCTATCAAGAGGTGTGCTGACAGTCGCCACTTGCCCGATCAGTTGCTCCGCGCCACTCACCACGGGTCGGGAACGTGCCCGAAGCGCCAGACCTATCACCGCAATTAACACCAATATGGTGACGCCGGCAACAGCAGCAACCACCGACAAGTAAATCCGGAAATCGGGCAGGTCCGTGTCCATTAAAATAATCGAGCCAATAACAAATGCCACAACCCCGCCAATGCCAAGCATACCGAAGCTCGGCTGGAAAGCCTCCGCAACCATCAAGCCCACACCAAGAATAATGAGGGCGACCCCCGCGTAATTGACCGGCAACAGCTGAAACGAATACAAGGCGAGCAACAGGCAAATGGCGCCGACGACGCCCGGCACTAGACCGCCCGGGTTGTAGAACTCGAGAAGAAGTCCATAGACGCCCACCATCATCAAAATATAAGCGACGTTGGGATTGGTCAGCACGCTGAGCAGCCGGTTGCGCCAGTCCGGCTCAATTTCAACGGGTCTAAGCCCGGCTGTCCGGAGCGTTATCTTGCTGCCGCCATGCGTCACGACGAGGCCATCCATTTTCTCAAGTAATTCATTAATATCTTTAGCTATAACATTGATTACATTTATTTTTATTGCTTCACTTGCCTCTAAACTGACGGCCTCCCGCACAGCCAGCTCCGCCCAGTCGGCATTGCGGCCATGCAACTCTGCCAGACCGCGGATATAGGCAGACGCATCGTTGATCATCTTGCGTTTCATGGCATCGCCTGTCATATCGGACGGTTTTTCGCCGCCCTCTTCTGCGTCCTTGTTCTTGTCATCGCCGGGCATACCAATGCCGCCAATCTGGACGGGCGTCGCCGCACCCAAATTAGTACCCGGCGCCATGGCCGCAATATGACTTGCATAGAGAATATAGGTCCCGGCACTGGCCGCCCTGGCGCCGGTTGGCGCCACATAAGTCGCAACGGGAACAGGGGAAGCGGTAATCAGCTTGATAATGTCACGCATGGCACCATCCAGCCCGCCGGGCGTATCCAAACGTATAACGATAATCTCAGCACCCTGGGTTTGCGCCTCGGAAAAAGATCTTCCGACATAGTCTTTGGTGGCCGGCCCGATCGCCTCGGCTATAGTCAGTACTGCGGCGATACCTCTACCCACCCCTTCCCGGGATCCATCTGTAGCCGAATTCTGGTCACTTGCAAAATTCTGGTCACTTGCAAAGCCGACCAACAGCAGACCCGATAGGAAACTTAGCGAATAGTGCAGAATGCGCTGGCGTAGTATGGCGCTTAACACGTTTACGCTCGATACCGATAAGATTGAATGCTCATCATACTCCGCTATGGTGATTAGCTAGCATATTTTCTTTATAGACCCGTTTTAGTTCAGCCACAATAATCTGATTTTTAACGCGGAGCATGACGCACCTCAAATTAAACGCTAAGCCTTCACACCACGCTTTCGTTTGCTTCTGCCGACCGCTAGCGCGGCTTTGCTTGAGCAAAAAAGTGTTTCGGGCTACATTGCCGAGCCCGCCCAGCAGGGCAAACGGTTAGAAGGCCAGCCACAGTGCCGGAAAAAAGCAACAAACCGACGGTTTATGAACAATTAGACAGCAAACGCACGATAAGCATGGCGCAAGCGCTCGAAGCATTTAGTGCAAAAAAACAGGCGCTGAGCGAGTTGGACTACTCCAAGCGCCACGCCCGAGGTCAGCTTTCGGCCCTGGAGCGCATCGAGTTGTTATTTGACGCTGGCACCTTTACCGAGATCGCACCACTGGCAAAGGAGTCTGACCTGGCGGCGCAAACCAAACCTGGCGATACTCCGCGAGATGGCATTGTCGTCGGTTACGGCAAGGTTAACGGTCGAATGGTGGGTGCTGCGGCTTACGACATCCAGTTTCGTGGCGGCTCCATGGGCAAGACCTGCGAATGGAAATTCACCCGCTTGAAACGCCTGATTTTACAGCAGGGTTTCCCTCTGGTGTTGCTGACGGAAGGCACTGGCGCGCGACTCGAAGAAGAGGTCAGCAGCCAGGGTGCATACGATAATCCCCAGTTCACTAACCTGGTGGCCCTCAGTGGCTATGTACCTATTGTAGTGGCCGTGATGGGTATCTGCGTCGGTGGTCACGCCAACGTGACAGCCATCGGCGATTTCGTACCCATGACCCACAACGCTTCCATGATGTTGGCCGGGCCACCGCTTTTGCGGACAAAAATGGGCATCGAAACCACAATGGAGGAACTCGGCAGCGCGAAAAAGCACGTCGAACAAAGCGGGATGGCTGACTTGCTCGTAGAGAACGACGAGGCATGCATCGAAGAAATCAAGGTGTTTCTCAGCTACCTGCCCAACAATTGTCACGATGCACCGCCGGTTAGCAAAACCCGGGACCGGCCCGATCGCCGCTGCGAAAGCCTCCTTGATGTCGTCCCCTCAGACCTGCGTTTTGCCTACGATATAAAAAAGGTCATTAAAGAGATTGTCGATAAAGACTCGATGTTCGAGATGCAACCCAGTTTTGCGCCCAACGTAGTCACCACCATGGCACGCATGGATGGCCGCAGCGTCGGAATCATCGCCAACCAGCCCTCTTATATGTCGGGCACGCTGGACGTAAAAGCCTGCAGAAAAATATGCCGGTTTATCAATTTTTGCGATTGTTTTGGCATCGCGCTGATATTTTTACAGGACGTTCCGGGCTTTTATCCAGGACCACAGTCGGAAGCCGATGGCATTATTCGTTGGTCGACACGACTCCTGTACGAGTTGGGCCACGCCACCGTGCCGAGGCTCACCGTCATGCTGCGCAAAGCTTATGGTCTGGCTCACTATGGCATGAACAGCCTGGGCATGGAGCCGGACATGCTACTGGCCTGGCCGCTGGCATCCTTTAGCGCCATCTCACCCGACGACGCCGTGGAAATCCTGTTTGGCAAACAACTTAGAGAAATGGAAGATGGTGAAGAACAGCGTCGCAAACTGGTTGCCGAATTTGAAGAAAAAACCACGATTTTGCCCGCTGCCGAGGCGGCTCTGGTCGACGACGTTATCGATCCCGCGGACACACGGAAAATCCTTATCCAGGGCCTGAATATGGCGACCTCGAGACGTCAGGGACACACTTTTAAACGGCGTGGGATCACACCGATTTAAACGACCTAAGAACAATCATCCGAGCCGTTACTGCCGACCCAGGCACCTGGGCAGCGAGTAATTCAAGGCCATAAAAAAGCCGAGCTGTTGAGCTCGGCTTCTCAGATCTACCTGGCGGCGGTTTACTGGCTTTTTTCGACCATATAATCGACGGAGGCCTTGAGTTCCTCATCGGAACAGTCGTTGCACAAACCTCGCGCCACCATGCCCTGAAAACCATTGATCGCGCTATCGTAGAGCACGTCCATACCCTTGGCGATTCTGTCTTTCCAGTCGTCGACGGCACCCAGTTTCGGCGCACCCGCAGCGCCAGACGCATGACACGCGAGACACTTGGCATTGTAGATCTCCTCGCCGCTGCGACTACCGCCTCCGCCACCACCGCCGCCGGCCGGCGCAGTTTTTACGTCGCTAGCCAGGGCAAGCTCGCCTTCAGGCGCCAGCCTTTTACTCATAGCCTCTTCCTGGGCAGCGCTCAACTTCACTTCTTCTTTCTCGCTGCTGCAGCCGGCCACGGGGAAAAGGCCAGTAAGCGCGACAATCGCGACGATTGCTTTCAAATGCTTCATATCAATCACTCCGTCCGTTCGGGTCGAATTCGTGTCTGGATCAGACGGCGCGTATTATAGCGGCATGACATTGGAATACGACCCATTCTGTGACTGCAATTAGACCAGGCCATGGATAACAAAATATTCATTAACGCAAATCAACTGCTCTCAGACGCCTTCACCCTGGGCAAAGCCGTTTGGGACAGCGGGTTTCGCCCGGATCTCATCGTCGGACTATGGCGTGGTGGGTCGCCCGTCGCCATTGCTGTTCACGAGTTATTCGCTCGACTAGGCGTCAATGTAGATCACCTGCCTCTGCGCACCAGGCTGTATAGCGGAATCGACCAGAGAGCCCAGAGTGTTGAAATTACCGGTATGGAATATGTCAATCAGCGTATCGGCGCGATAAAAAATATTCTACTGGTGGACGATATATTCGATACCGGCACATCAATGTCCGCGGTAGTAAGCCAGATCGAAAGCGACCTGAATTCAGCAACAGAGACAAGGATCGCAACTGTCTGGTTCAAGCCTACACACAATAAAAGCAAACTGAGGCCAGACTACTATGTTCACTCGACCGACAAGTGGATTGTCTTTCCCCACGAGCTTTGCGATATAGCCGCCACCGATTTATTCGAGAACAAAGAAGGCATAGCGACAATCAAACCACTATTGAAATAGCCCTTTCGCATCGGATTCAATGGCCGG
>DJFY01000062.1:0-2019 GCA_002431545.1 Cellvibrionales bacterium UBA5860
GCTTGCGAGTTGGCCTACGATGGGATCCGTTCCATTCCCCCGGAGCTGGCGGCGCAGATCCTGATCGTTCTACAGACCCGATATGAGAAGTGGTTGGCCAACAGGACGACTGCATCAAGCATGAATGGCGCGTTTAGCAGTCTGAGTAATCTGGTCGGCAAATTGTTGCCACATGCTAAGGAACAGCTGCTGATATTTCGACGCAAGACCGATGGTCGTTACTCTCGTGCAGATAGTCCCACAATCTCCATCAGGGTGACACCGGATTTTCTTGGGCGTATTGCACACCTTTCACGACTGGCGCGTGACAATGGTCTGGCTTATGCCGCAGCCGACATGTCGGCCTTGGATCATGCCTGGTCAGTGAAGCAGATTTATTCACCCAGTGCTTACTCAAGAGCCAAGACTGCGTTGTGTGTGTCATCCCATGACGTCTGGATCCGGGCGGACGTGGACGATACTTGGTCACGCGACCGGTTCGAGACGGTTCGGATTCCACTGCGAGAAGTTTGTCCGATTGACCTGATGCCTGCAAACGAAAAGTGGTTACCTGGGAGGATTCAACGGGCAGGGATCAAACCCTATGCATCAAGCACTACAGGAGGCGCAAGCGGTCTATGAGGCGTTAGTGGAGGCGGCCTATGACATGGATCGGGCCGTGCCGAACGAACGACTCGCGCTATTCGATAGGCTGTGGTTTTCTCGGGGAGAGGCGGGGCCGTTCGTCGGCGCTCGACAGGCCTGGCGGCAGTTGGAGGCAGACCTCGAGAAGTGGGAGCAGAAGCTCGCGAGTGAAACTGTGCTCCTGTGTCAGGATGTTTTGGGCATCGAAGTGGGGGATATCGTGGTGGTTGAGGCTGGGAAAAGCCTGGTGCGGGTCGAGGTAGAAGGGATGGACCTCTACACCTATGAAGATCACGTCATGTTCACGGTATGGGGAAGGCGGTTTCGCAAGGATGGTCCGCCGGGTAAACGAACCGAACAATTCAGTATCGTACTAGAAAACGACTAAAGCAAAGCTCATGGGTATGGCGGTAACGCGCTGTTTTTACGATATCTTTCGCAGTATATGATAGGCATATATTTTTGCGCGGGGAGTGGAGCTGAACATTCATTGGATTGGAACCTCTACTGCCGACCAAACAGGGTTCTGTGCTCGGCTTTTCTAGTCGGTCAGTTGAAAAAATGAAACTTTTTGAAGAAATTTCTGAACATGGTATTTTTTCATGGTATTACGATTTGTCATGGAAATAAGTCATTGATTTTAAAAGATAAAAAAGGATTATTTGCAATCGAGTGGGAGTGATCAGGATTTATAAAAAATAATAAAGGTACACCGATTGATGGTGTGTTTTGCGCCGTCCATGGTGTCTCTTGTGATATTTCCTGTGATAATAATATGGTTCGTTCTCAAACGATTAAATAGAATACGCCAATGTCCGGCAAGTTCAGTCGCCACGGTAAAGTTAGCATTTTGTAGCGAGTTCTGGTCATCGCCGACCAAAGTTCCTAGCGGCTGGGTGATTTTTCCCAGCTCAGTCGTTTGCGATAGATGGTGGAGGCGCTGATTTCCAGTAGGGCCGCCGCTCTGGGGATATTGCCGTCGCACAGGGCGATGGCTCGTTCGATAATCACCTTCTCTTCCTGCCACAGCGGTCGGATAGCATCGCTGTCGACGGTGGTTGGCTCAAGTGTCGTTGTCTTTGGTGGCGGAGAATTCGGGGTAGTGTCTTGGGCACTCGTTGCGGTCTTTAGCGGCGCTGGTAACATGTCACGGCTGACCTGTTCCGCATCGTTAAGCACCACGATGTGGCGGATGACGTTTTCGAGTTCCCGAACATTGCCCGGCCAGGGATAACGACGTATGCGCTCTGCTGCCTCCGGGGCAAAACCGCGGAAGGCCTTGTGTTCCTCGGTAGCCATGCGTTGCAGCATGTCGTTTGCGATGAGGAGTTCGTCGTCACCTCGCTCCCGTAGCGGTGGAAGTGGGATGGGGATGACATTGAGCCGGTAGTACAG
>DJFY01000062.1:2288-3520 GCA_002431545.1 Cellvibrionales bacterium UBA5860
TCCTCGCGAAAACGGCCAGCCCTGACTTCGGCCAGCGGGTCGCGGTTGGTGGCGCAAACGATGCGGATGTCCACCTGTTCTTCCTTATTGTCACCGACGCGCTGGAAGCGTCCGCTCTGAATGAAGCGCAGCAGCTTGCTCTGCAGGTCCAGATTCATTTCGCCGATCTCGTCCAGGAAGAGGGTGCCACCATCGGCGCGACTAGCTGCGCCGTCCCGACGTGATGCGGCACCGGTGAAGGCCCCTTTGACGTGACCGAAGACCTCACTTTCCATCAACTCGAGCGGGATGGCAGCGCAGTTGATGGCGACGAAAGGCTGGTCGCGGCGAGGACTTTCCCGGTGGATGGCCTCGGCACACAATTCCTTGCCGGTACCGCTCTCACCAGTGATGAAACAGGTCGCCTTGCTTGGAGCAGCTGCCTCGATGATGCGATACACCGTCTGCATCGGTAGAGAGCATCCGATAAAGCCGTGGAAGCGGTCGCGTTCCATTGCGTTCTGATAATGCGTGACCAAGTTCGACAGGCGCCGCTGGTCCAGCGCGTTGGTCAGCGTGACCCGCAGGCGCGTGGCGTCGAAGGGCTTGGCCAGAAAATCTGTCGCCCCGTATTGCATGGCTTCCACCGCCGCATCAATGGAGCCGTGGGCGGTGATAATGATTACAGTGCAACCCAGGACGTTGTCATGAATGTGGCGCAGCACTTCCATGCCGGACATGTCGGGCAGGCGCAGATCCAGTAGCACAATATCGGGCAGCTCATGATCCAGCCTGCCGAGGGCCTCGGCACCGTTGTTGACGGCTTCCAGCCGATACGGTTCCGTGGCCAGGTAGCCTTGGTAGACAGCGGTGAGTGACGCACTGTCTTCTACCAGAAGAATGTGTGCCTTGATGTCGTCTGCGTTCATAGTCTGAGTCGTTTCATAGCTTGCGGCGTATTAATCGGCTGCATTCGAAGGATAGTCCATACTGGCCCGGTAGCTGCTCAAGGTATCCTGCAGTGTTGCATGGAGTTTTTCTGCTAGGGCTCTGGTGGCCGCCCGCCTGCCCTCCCGGCACGCTGTCTCAACCTCCCTGGCCAGGGCCTGTAGGCGTAGCGCACCGAAGGTTCCGGCACAACTCTTGAGAGTGTGGGCTTCATCTTCCAGCACCGCCATCGGTAGGGAGTCTAGGCCGTCTGTGATTCGTTGTACCCGATCGGTGATCTCGTCAACAAAGGTTTGCATCATCAT
>DJFY01000057.1:0-869 GCA_002431545.1 Cellvibrionales bacterium UBA5860
TTTGTCTTCGATCTTAATCTTTGAAGTTTTTCCTAGCACGTTATGCCTACCCACCGAGACCGTGAATGCTCAACTCCGCGACGCATACTCAAACGCCGAAACCGTCGTTAAACCAGGCCTTAGGTAGACACCGGAAACAGATGAGATTTGGGGTTCAGACTAGGGCTTAACCTGCCTCGACCACCCCGATGAGACTGATTAGTAGTGCTGTGTATTTATTTTTATGGTGGTTAAGAGCGTATATGTTATGGCCTAAAAGGACAGACGGCAAAAAGACACTGAAACGGATTTTAGTCCATATTGCCACACAAATATTGCTACGGTCGTTTTAGCTAACGGCCCGGTTTTCGTGCTATATAGCTCCCGGTGGCGCGAATGAGCGAGGCAAAAAAACCAGGGCTACCGATAAGCGGCTACGTGGTATTAGGCAAATCGTGTTATGGCGACTCACAGCGGATACAGGCTGTCGATATTCTATCGCTTATTAACTTAGCGATGCGCGGGGGTTGTTTGAAAGCTTAAACGGGTCGGTTAAAACTGACTGGCGGTTGTGGCGTCGGCCGACTCTAGAACGAGATCTTCA
This sequence comes from Cellvibrionales bacterium UBA5860, assembly GCA_002431545.1. GTDB lineage: Bacteria > Pseudomonadota > Gammaproteobacteria > Pseudomonadales > Porticoccaceae > HB2-32-21. The sequence continues at coordinate 584 of DJFY01000057.1, forward strand.
ATCTCGAATTGGTATTCCTGAATAAGGTTCTCCAGATCCACCCTGGAAAGGCCCGTGAGCGGTTCACTGCGTTTTATATTTTCAACAAACCCCTTGTTCTGGTATCGCATCACCAGCTCATTACTAATTTCGACGAGGCGCCGATTGTTCTGTAAATGATGCTGTAAATTCGACGCCAACGTATCGACTCGGGCTTCGAGCTGTTCGATCCTGCTGTCTCTTTGCACGATCTCCTCGTTTTTCGAGCGGACCTCACTTGTGAGACCCCGCCCCTGCGCGATACTGT
>DJFY01000057.1:1161-22051 GCA_002431545.1 Cellvibrionales bacterium UBA5860
CGTCGCGCCGTTGCATTTTAATCGTAAGCTTCTCTATGTCTTTTGACAACGCATCTAGCTGAGCTTCCAGTTCAAGATTTTTAGCCTGCAAAGCATCACGTTCCGCACTTAGCTGCTGTAAGAGACGTTTTACTCCAGCATCTGCTGCACCGCTCCCGCCGTCTCTCGGCGCAGCGTGTGTAACGCCAGCACCTATCAATAATAGTCCTGCAATAAGTAGGGGGAAAACAGGCAAGGTTCTTCGACGCGGGGGCAACATCATAAATCACCTCAAATAACCATTGAGTTAGTATTTGGATATCCAATCAATCTGCAGGGTATCGATATTCAAGGGAACACCATCAATTTCATCCGCGCTTTGATAGGTCAGTTTTAGTTGAGTACCACGGCCTATTCCATACGCGCCGCTAAAGATCCACCCTTTCGCATCCGTTCCACCACCGTGAAAATCTGAGTCCGTATATGCATCGACAACGGCATCGGCCTCCAGGTATTTATAGGCAAGAGCAACATTCCAATCATGCAGCTTCTTTATTCGATTGTGGCCCACTTCAATACCATATTTATAACCATCGAGACGCTCATCGATGGTGTTTTCCACCGCGATGATATTTCTACCACTCACTTTTGAGATCACCTCATCTTCATCAAACCCGTCGTTGTGAACATAATCGGCAAAAATCGCGACATTTATTGGATCGAACCGGGTCCATTCAAAACGCAGCGTATAGTTGATCAAATCATAGTCGCCCGCCAGAGCATACAGCTGATTGGTTCCCGCCGGATCGGTAACAATACTACTGCTGTCTATATCGAAGAGCGTATTCCCTTTTTGAAGAAATTCCGGCGCGGTATGGTCATTGATGCGGCTATCGACTGGATTCGCGATACCTTCTATATTTTCGTAGTCATAGTAAGCCGCCGAGATTTGTAGCCGATGGTGTTTTAACAGGTGCATATCCAGGCCCAACTGTACGCCGTATAACCACTTATCACCGTCAAACGACCCGTACTCATCGACAGGAAATGCACCTGCGGAAAGAAATGCGTTGTTGACGTTTCCGCCAGCGCGGTTATAGAACCAGTATCGATATGATCCCGAAATTCCTTCGAAGTTATAGTCGCTATCCCAAACCAGATCCGTTGATAGAAAAGGATTGGCAAACCTGCCTCCGGTTAACGAAAATATCGGACGGTCAAAACCATCCTCAACAATGTATTCGACGTAAGCACGGTCAGCGGAAATTTCCAAATTACTGCCTTCATCTCCCAACGTTTCGTTGGTAGAGATAGGGTCGTCTATAGACCCAGTCACCAGGCGCAAACCCGCACCCCAATTGTCTGATAGTTTTGCCTGCAAATCGAAGCGAGCACGAACCCGCAGGCGTTCACGATCCTCATCCGTGTTAATGAAATTCTTAAAACTATCCTGTGTGGTGAGGTCGAAACTACGCCGATCATTGATCCTATTCACGTCAACATAAGAATTCACAAAGTTACCGTCGCCAAAATATTCGCCCTGGCTGCGAAACCTGACGTCGCCTTTTAAGGTAATTCGGTCTACCCATTCCGGCCAGGTTCCTGGCATACCCCAACGCTCGTCAGAGGCCTGCTGACGAACATCGGCGAGCACTTCTGCTTTCATTTCTTTCCTAAGATCGGCCTTTATTTCGTCTTTTACAAAGTCGGGTACGTAAGTTACGCGAACCGCCCCTTGTTCAACTGCTTCAGCATTCTTTCTTTGCGCAACTTTTGCTGCCGCCTCAGCCTCAGCAGTCCGCTTCATGGTTTGGGCTTTTTCTGCACTGAGTACACCTTCTTCAACGAGCAGGTCGATCAAACGGTATGTGGTTTCCTTTAGCTGGATGAGGTCCGACTCCTGAGACGCATGGCCGGGCGCCAGAGAAACAAGACTACAGGCCAATACAACGCCAATAAATCGTAAGACTTTCATAACACTTCCATATTTTTGTTTACCAAAACTCGGGGCCGTTCTTCAAATTCTCGCAATGATCTCGACGCTCATAGGTTGTTGCATTGTCGGCGGTGGACGCTTGGAAACCGGGCCCATCGCGAGCAATGAACGCTCGATTGCATTATCGAGTGCCACATCACCCGTGGACTTGACGATAACGATATCCTCGACACCGCCAGCTTCGGTCAGCCAGATGTTTATTTGCACACGATAGGCGCGCGCTCTAATCGCCTTAATATCGTTGAGGTAATCGAAAATGTCCTGTTCTATTACCGAACGGTACCAGGCCATTGGATCACCGCCCGACAACAGACCTCGTCCACCTTTTTTTGCAAGCAAACCAAATGCATCACTACCTGCCGTACCATCGGCGTCTAATCCCAGCTCAGCACCTGGAGGAGGCTCGTCCATCGTCACCTCTTCGGGTATTTCTTCGGGTTCCGGCTCCTCTTCGAGCTCTACTTCCTCTTCTTCCGGTGGCGGCTCCTCCTCCGGCGGTGGTGGCGGAGGCGGCGGTGGCGGCAACACCGAAATCATCTGAACCTGCTTTTTTTTGGGCCCCGAGTCTTCGCTGAAACTGGTCATCAACCAGTACAGCAGTAATAAAATAACCGCCGCAACAACCAGACCGCCGACAAAGGGAACCAGCTTGAGCAAGCGCGCCTGCATAAGTCGACGTACCGAACTGTTACTTGACCAGGTTTTGCGTGACTAAACCCAGCTGCTTAATTTCAAGACGCCCGACAAGGTCCAGCACATCGACAACTTTTTGGTATTGGATACTCGCGTCGGCTTTCACCACCACGGGCAGTCCTGGATCTGCGGCTTTGTATTGCCCAAGTAATGATTCCAGTTGATCCATCGTCACCGGGTAAGTTTCCAGGTACACCTGCCCATCCGCGGATATTGAAACCGCTTTGGTCCGGCTTTCTGCCATGCTCGGTTTCGCGCTGGCCTGAGGCAAATTCACCATAATCCCCTGTATGGTCGCGGTAGTCATGATGATGAAAATGATAAGCAGCACATACGCCACATCCAGCATGGGCGTAACATTGATGTCATCGTAAATAGAGTTATCGAACTCCATATCCCATGCTCCCCTAACAATGATATTCGGCAATTCTCGCCAATAGTTCGTCGGCGAACACACGCATATCTATCGTAATATCCTTGATGCGCGTGCTCAGATAGTTGTAGGCGAAGAGCGCAGGTATGGCGACAATCAACCCGGCAACCGTTGTCATTAATGCTGCAGACACACCTGGCGCTATCGCATTGATATTGACATCTCCGGAAATTGCGATGGCAGCGAACGTAATCATTACGCCAAGCACCGTGCCAAGCAGGCCGAGAAACGGCCCACCAGATATTGCAATGGTTAGCATGACCATGGACTTGTTGAGTTTTTGTTGCTCCCTCACGAATGCAGCGTCCAGTGCGGCCCGCGCTGCCGCGATATTTTGCGCAGAAAGTTCGCCGTTACTGGAACTCACAAGGCGCTGATTCAGCTCGTGCATTCCCACATGATAAAGGTGGTATAAATTCGAGCTTTGGAAATGATCGTGACTACCGAAAATAGCGCCCATAAAAGGGGATTCCTGGAGTGCAACCTCTTCTTCTCTGTCATCGCGATCAAGAGCACCCAAATCATCGGTAAGGTTGCGAAACGCATTGAGAAATTTCACGTTATCCTTCTTAACGCGAGACAACATGAACACCTTACCCAGCGCTACAACAAAACTTGCCGCCGCCATAATCCCGAGCAAAAAAATGACTGTCCAACCATCGACGGAAACATTACTTAGAATACTGGTGAAATAAGAATCCGAGCCACCGCTTTCCGCTGACTGGTCCTCGCCAAAAATAACGATATCGCTTCCCATAGCCTGGTTTTCATAGGATCGCCTAAACCAGCTTCGGTGGCGCTGCACATTACTTACCTGGAACTCATCAACGTTGCCAACAAAGCCGCTTTGTTCTGGACTGTAACCAACCGCTATGGAAGGTGCCATTGGCGCAGAGACACCAGGCAAACTTGCGGCGACCTTGCCATCGACATAAACAATGGTTTGTTCGGGTCCGATACTCAGACCCAGGTGATGCCATACACCATTACTCAGCAGTACTGGTGTCACCTCATTGGCCAATTCGTTACCATTCGCGCCCATCACTACGCGCAAAGCGCCGGCTTCATTATCGATAGACATTGCGCTCGGCCCTGTAATCGACAGTAGCCGGGCCACATCATCTACCCGATCAAGATTGAGCCAGAAGGACAGACTCAGCCCTTGCTCTGCCTGATACTCAAGAGTTGGGGAATTGGGTAACTGAAGTACGCTGCTGGCATCGAACCTGCCGGCCCCGTTGATGAGACCGGCCGCAAGCAATTCACCGGAGAAGGCAGCCGGATGATTCTCGTAAGCGGTGGCGTCTCTTGGGCCGGCGACAGCATCAAAATGATAAACGATCGCCTGGTTAACATCGTAGACACCAGCGATATCCTCGGCCGATACCGCCTCTTGATTGCCGTAGTACATATAGATCGTTTCAGTGGTCACCGGGCCAGTAGTCACCGCCTGCCCGGTTTTCGGCACCTGCACCCAGATCAGGGCAATTTCAGTGAGCGGATCGTATTTTTCGATATGATATTTAAGCGGCGTCTGCTGGTCAGCGGCTATAAAGCGCAAATCTTCGCCTTTAGGCAACACATCCATAAAGTAAGAAAAGTTGCCGCCTGAAAGTTTTACCAATACCGGAAAACGATCCGCCGCGTCCGCTTCGCCGATACCACTGATGTCCACCTGCAACGCTTTGTGGAATTTCCAGTCGTCGTGCCACCACTCCGCAAAAGTTTCGGCAGAGATAAATAAAATAAAAAACGAGAAATATTTGGTGACATTTTTCATCATAAAATGAGGGTTTTTCTATAAATAAAAAATCTGCAACAACGTACTGCGCCCATGTGACAAAGGTATTGCACTTACAGGACAATCAAAAAAATAGTTACCACAGCTTAGGCGTATTGTGATTCTTAATTGCGACTCAATCCGCTGACTGTCGCTGCTCAGAATCCTGCGAGTTGGCTTCCACTGGCTGCTTAGTGCTGGACCGACTTGTCGGCGCCGGTGCGGGGCTGCGGGCTCCATAATCGAGGACATTGACCTCGAGAAAGGCAAGTCGTTCTGCAGCATTATCCTGTAGGCTGCTACTGGCCTCATCCGCCACGCCACTGGTGGCATTACCCGCCAGATTGCTTACGCCAACGAGGGAAGCGGCCGCACCCGAATTATCGTCGGGAATACCCACAGCCACCCCGCCAACGTCGATTAATTCCGTTCCGACGACCCGCGCAGCAGCGATATTGAGGTCGCCCGCGGCACCTATACCCGCCTCACCGGCATTGACCTCGCCGGTTGGCGCGACCAGATCAACACCGTTTCGCGGCTTGAGTTTGTTAGGATCAACATCAAAATCGAAATCTTCCTGACCAGTATCTATCTGGCGTATCCCAGACCCTGAAATAGCTGCGCCAAAGTCGATCACGATTTCGCCATTCTGATCGAAAGACACCTGAGGCGCTGGCGCTGAGATAGCTGTCTTCGCCCCGCGACCCGCGTCGAGGTCGCCCTGGGATGCCCACATCATGATATTACCCGCGCCCAAGGTGAACACACGCGACTGGTTAACCGCGAAACTGTCGTGGACCATCGCCCGGATATCGCCTTCTTTCTGTACTACGATGCCGAGTTGATCGGCGCTGATACCACTTCGCTTTGACAGTCCGGCATTGGCGCTACCACCGGGTATGAGGATATTGATATCCCCCCCATCCAGTGTATAAATTCGATTGGGCCCCATGATCAGGTCACCCGAGTAGTCAGATTCGAGTGTCAGGTCGCCCAGGTATCGAACCTCCGGGAACAAGGTCTCGATCGCGCGGTATCCGCGATCAAACGCTTCCGGACCCACGCGGTTCGCCAAACGTCCGGCATCCCGTAGTTGTCCGAAATACCCCTGGAGAACCAACTCCCTTTGCAACGACTCTGAAAGCCCAGAGAACACTGTTCTAGAGAGTTCGCGCTGCGTTGTTTCAGGCAACGACAACATCGCCCGCTCAACGATCAATTGCTTGTCTCGCAAGCTCAGCACGTCGAATAGTTGCAAGGCCGTGTCTTCGGGCAAATCAATGGCCGATCGCTTGCGAAACACCCGAACCGCGTTAACCAGTTCGCTGGTTAGTTGCTCGTCCGTCAGAAACACGTTCCGCAAAACATCACTCGCATTGGAACGCGCTAGCGCTGCGGTAATTTCTAAATCCAGCGCCAAACCGGTCAGCATTATTTCAAACTCCTGATCTGACCTGAATGCCTCGGATGAAAAGGCGGCAAGATCGGAAGCCGGCAGGCCTAGGAATTCCATCAAAGTATCGCGATCCGTCGCCTGCGTTTTAGACAAACTGGCTAAAAATTCCTTGATCTCGCCGAGCAGTCTTTCCCGATCGTCGATTTGATCGAGATAAGGCTGGACAAACCCTGACCAGTTTAGTTCGTCCGGCAATGCGCCCACATACACATTAATGTCAGCACCGCCCAACTCCGCGAAGCGATTGTCACGTAAGCCCCCGGATGCTGTAACACCTTTCATCAATAGGAAATCCATACCACCTTTGGCCGCCAAATCAAATCTGCCCGGGCCCTGAATTTCTGCACTAATCCCAGTTATTTCACCTCCCGCTACCAGACTGCTAACGTCGCCGCGACGGATATTTTTTAACTTCACCTCCGGGTTATAAACATCACCTTTGGCAAACAATTTGGCGGGCATCGGCAAATCAACTCTAAACCGCTCGTCTTCGGTGCCCAGATTTCCATTATTCGAGATCAGATAACTCAGGCGGGGATTGTCCGCGTGAATAGAATCCGGAGGCAAGACGCCAATGATGTCGATCTCAGTAGTCAGATTGGGTGAAACAGACGCATCCAGCGGTAGCGTAGAGGGGTCTATTTCAGACATAGTCAAAACGCCCAGGCCACCACCAGTCGTCTCAATGTCACCCTCGGCCAGCAAACGCAGTTGACCCGAGGCCGACGGCGCCAACGCCAATCCCAGGTTGGACTCGATTCCGCCAGAATGTGCCGTCACCTGAACAGTACCCGGATAACGCCGGGGTAACTTGAGGTACTGATTTCCTCCCGCAATGCCGGCGGTTGGAAAACTGTAGTTCAGCTGGGGTAAATCCCCGCCAAACAACACCACATCTCCCGCCAGACTGCGTGCACTAAACAGCGAATTACCGCTATAGGATAGATATCTGGGTAACGTCGGGTTAATCGCGCCACCCGACTTGATCGCGCCGGTCGCGTCAATCTGAACAGAACCACCCTGTAAGGCGAAGCGGGACAACGCGGGCGTTAGCGCATTACCTTCGTAATTAAACTCAATACCGACCTCGCCCCCGACAGCAAGATAGCCCTTGCCGTCGCCTACCATCATGTAAGAGCTGTCGAAATCATCGCGCGCGACAACCGTGACATTCGCCTGTCCCAGACGCGCGGTGACCTCGTTTCCGTCAAGTAACAATGCGGTGGTCGCACCGACGGAGAATGAGTGAATAGATGCACCCGAATGGATGTCAACGTTACCGCCAGCCAAACTGCCAATATCGAAGCTAAACGCGGAAGGATCAAAATATAAGCCCGAAATCCCCGGGGCGGTTGCACTTTCAGTTAACTCAAGCCCATCCGTAAAGAAAGGTACCTGGCTCTGCTGACCATCGCCACGAATTGCCCCGCCAGCCAATACAGTTACATCACCACCGTTTTCAAGAAGCGGGACGGCCGGCGAAAAACCCCCGCCTGGCACTTCTATACCCTCCGGCCGTCCCAGGGTCAGTAATTGACCCAGGAAACTGACGTCACCACCGGCAGCGATATTTATATCACCGGTCGTCGTCATCACAGAAACGCCGTCACTCACTGAGAAATCGCCGATGTTGTCGGTTGACCGCCATGACACCGCCTGTGTAGCAAAGCCCGCTGTCGCAGAAATTGTCCAGGAAGGCGTTGAAGCGGCGACAAGATTACAACCAAAGAAGGAACAGGATTCGGTTACGCCGGAATGCATATCGGCGTTAACGGCAATATCGCCGGGTGCTCTAATTACGATATGACCCGGTAACAGCGTATCGACGACCGCGTCGCCATCGGGATCAAATAACCAACCGGAGAAGTCCAGCGCAGCATTCAAGGCAAGGTCTTCGTCAGCCGTTAGCAGCAAGCCAGGTACAACAAACTGATTATCACTGGTATCGATACCCAGGCGCCCTGCTATCGTCCCTGCATGTGAATCAATAAAACCCTGAGTGTCCGCCTTGTACGTGTCCAGGTCGGTAACATCTATCACACCATCGGCGACGTCGTAGGATCGAAAACCCTCTATACGGGTAAGTTCGGCGCCAATCAATTCATTTGAGAAAGTGGTTTCGATGCCATTCACATCAACGACACGCAGCTGAACGTCGTCCTGGGTCGCATTTTGTGGCGCGCGAAAATGAATTTCACCGCTGCGCTCACCGCCCCCTGCGTTAAAAGCTGAACCAGCACCAATTGATAACCAGCCCTCAGCCGTTCCGGCAAAAATACTGCCGCCATCCGCCTGTGTACTGTCCGCCAAAAGCTTCGCGGTGGCGCCGATAAGCATGTCACCACGGCTGAATAGTTCTATATGGCCGCCATCGGTATCAACACCACTGGCATCCAGAATGCCGTCGACCTGCATAGTGCCCTGATCGAGGGCTATGAATATATCGTGGGCCTTGATCAGGGTATCCTCGCTTATCGGTAAATCACCATCGCGCAGTCGAAAGATGCGCTGAGCAGAAAACCCCTGCGCATTTAGCGCTGCATTTAACGTCAGGAAGGGGTCGGTAATGTCTCCGCTTGTTATTCTCAGGGCATCAACATAAATGCTGGCGCCATGCTCGGGCAAATCAGCGGCGCCACCGACCAACTCCCCTTCAATATCGACAGTGCCTGCGGATGCACGAAATTCGACACGGCCACTTCGCTCTGCGGCAAGACCGCCTCCCACATCCACAGCGCCACCAGACGCAAAGTTAATATCTCCATGGGTACTGTCGAAACTCGCGCTCCCACCCCATGTGCTTTCTGTCTGGTCGAGAAACCAAGTGGTGACACCGGCGACATCAATTAGCGCGTTGGGCCCGATCGATAATCCATTGGCACCAGAAAGCTCAACCCGTCCGGAAGGCAGCCAGACATTGGTGTCGAATGTCAGACTGGCGGCGCGCGCGATAAAAGTGCCCCCCAGACCGGTCTTTTCAATTGCAGTTACGTCCGGCCGATTAAGTATTTGAAGGTCAGCGTCGGTTTTAAGTGCCAGCGTTGCGCCCGGTCGTGTCGCGATTCCGCCCAGGACAAATTCAGCGGTGTTTGCGTCAATCATCTCCAGGCTGCCGTCACCCGTCGCCAGTAACATGTCTGCTTCCGTGGCGACGCTTTCCCATCCGGCAATGGAAAAATTATTGTCGCCGCTGATGATCGTATCGGCAGTTATCGCTAGTGCCGGTTTTTCACCAGCGTCCAGCACCGCGGGCAAAATTGATGCCTCGTACAGGATGTTGTCAGGATTATCAAACCGCACTTCACTCGCACTGACTGTCAGGTTGTCCCCGCCCTGATTAATCAGCCCCGGTCCCGCGAAAGCGACGGACAATTGGGGATTACTTATCATTGCCTCGTTGTATACGCGAATTGGATTTGCGCTTTTGAAAGTCAAAGATTGAGCAGCGGCCAGGTTCGCCAGTCGCGCAGGGTTAAGCCGCACACCGTCAGCGGCAGGCGCAGCCCCACCCAAAGCGATATTCGCCGATTCGAGATATACACTGCCGGCTTCCAGCGTCGCATCAGACAAATTCACATCACTCAATGCAGACAACACAATACCGCCTGCACTCGCCAGCGTCATACCGTCATCGACAATGATTTGCGGTGAGGTCGGTACTGGCGCGCTTGCCCCGCGGGTGACGTTGACCTGGGTCGAACCCAATAGCCCCGCGAACGCTTCTGCGCCATCTAGCGATATCTCCACCGCGTCTTCGCGTTCCGCAGTGCCACGCAGTGTGGCTGCTCCGAGGTCAATCGACTCTGTTGCCGTCAACAACAATTCCGGTAATTCGAGACTGACACCAGAGTCGACGCTAACACTCGCAGCCTCTGCCGTGATGGCCAGGCCGTCGCTTGTTCGCGTGGCGCTGCCACCCACGAGCAATGTGCCGACATTGATGCGGGACAGGTCGGAGGCCAATAGCTCAACCTTGTCGCCCACATTACGCAGTGAATTGACGATAGTGACATGCTCAGCACTGATCGTTGCCAGACCCTCGCGACCACCCGATGCGGCGCCGCCTACGATATCCCCGGCGATTTCCAACGCATCCTTGACCACAATCTCGAGGCGCGCCGCATCTGCAGGTCGCCACAAACGATTGTCTATGGAGCTACGCTCTTCCTGGAATAGACTTGAAAGTTGTTCATCGTACTCGCTGAAGACACGGGCATCCGCGCCAGGCCGCAAAGAAAATGCCGTGTAACGCGGCGCTACTGCGTCACTACCTGCAATCGAAAACCGACCGGAAACCAACGCAGCGCCATCGAGAAGTGTTGCGCCAAGCCCCGGTGCTATATCGACAAAATCAGACTCCAGGTTAAGCAACCAGGAGCCTTCAAGAAGTGCGTAGCGCGCGGGCAGGAGTGTATATGAACCCGCAGGCAAACCATTCTGGGCATCCTCGATGACTACCGTTTTGCCCACGGCCAGGTGGTCTCCAGAAAACTCATCCGCGGAAAGCGGGACGGTGTCGACACCTGGAATTATTGCAAACCGATTAGCGCCGTTGATCGGATCAAGTATGTCGCGACTTCCACCGGGGCCGGGTACAAACAACCATCCTGCCAGTTCTCCCCCGCCGGAAAAATCGATACGGGATCCGGGGTCAATAGACAAACTATCGCCCAGCAACGCTATGGCAGGATCCTCGGGTAAAGCATCAAACAGGCTATAACCAAATGGGGCGACAGGCGCATCGGCTGCGACCGATAACACACCTGCCTTGCCGACTTCTATTGCTTCCGCTTCGATCTTCAATTGGCCGAAGGGCGCTTTGAGCACGCCGTCGACAAAAACTGTGCCGGCAGATATGTCCAAGGTGCCCCCAGCCGTTAACGTACTGCTGGTTGGCGATCCGTTACCGATAATGCTAACCACACTATCACCAGTCGCACCAGCGCCCGCGATAAGGTCAAACCGCGCGCGTGTCAGGGGATAAACCTGCCGCGCAACCAACTCGGCAGAACTAGATACTTTTAAATTCCCCGCGCCAGAATAACTGCCGTCTATCCCGCCAAGACGTATATCTTTTGCAGCTGTAAGTTTTAAGTGATTTACGTTATCGAGACCGACAAAACCCAGCACGTCTATCGATTCAGCAGTGACATCAAACCGATAATCTCCCTCTACCAAAGGATTATCGTTGGCTTTAAAACCTGACAACTGGACCCGCGGCGCGCTCAGCCTGACATGGCTGTTTGTTGAGAGTCTCGGTGCCTCAATGGACAGGTACTCTCCTGCACTGACCTCCAGGGAATCGACTTCAGGGCCGGTGTCAAAGGAAATAAGATCCTGAGCGGCAAATCCCACTCGGCTGAATCCACCCGCCTTTATTTGAGACATGGCGACAAAGCCCCGCCCATTGTCTTCGTCAGCAAAACCGGCAAAACTGCGTCCGATCGGCGAAGCGCTATCCAGCGAGGAAAAATCAGCGTCGAGCGCGGGCTTGTCATCGACTAATGTCAGGTGACGTGGATTGGTAAACTGGATGACACTGCCCGGCGTTAGCGCCCGGTCACCTTTCAGATCGATCTGCACCTGACCGTGACGACTCTCGTCAGCACCTCCACGAGCACTAAACGTTGAATCTATGAACAGGCCTTCCGTCGCGGACAGGAAAAGTGCTCCCGCGTCACTACTGACCGGACCCTTGGAGATCCCGCTGGCCACCGTTTCACCTTTCGGCAACACGCCGCGAACAGTCAACTCAGTGCTGGTGCCCGACACGTCGATCGTTGAACCAGTTTCAGCCACGACATAACCCGTGGCATCGATATTAACCGTACCGCCCCCAAGTACACGTGCGGACGGCAATTCGGAAGTATCGGTAACCGGGATCGTCGTGCCGGATACATCAATACGCGTATTCGGCCCCAGCCATAGCAAATTCCTCAACGGATTATAGGGTTGAGAGGAAAAACTCAGGGCCAGCAGGTCCACCTGCCCGCCCCTCGCCACTAAAGAACCATCGACAAGCACCTGGCCTTCGGAAGCATTACGTAACGTCAGCTGGCCTTCGGTACCGACATCTATATTGGCGCCGGTGGCTAGAATCAGATCCTGAATATCCTGACCAGCAACGGCCAGTTCCAAAGAGAGCGGCGTACGATCATCTGCAAACGCGATGCTGGGCTGTAACGCCGGGGCTAATGAAGCAGCATCCGGCAGATCCATGACATCTTCCGGCTCGGCAATAAAACGTCGCCGCGACAGCTCATAGTTTCCCGCAGGAATCAGTAAATCTTCGGCACTGGAGACCAGGGAAATACTTTCAAAACCATAGTCAGTAAACAGACTGGGATCGACAACAAATGAATCATCACGCAGCGAAATGCCGGACGCCGCTCCCGCATCGACAACCAGACCGGGGACAGTGATGTCCAGTTGTCCTCCGCCATCGCCGCCAAAGGCATCAAGCCGCCATTCTGCCTGCCCATTGACCGCACCGACAGACGAACCATCTTCACCGAAATCAATGACGAGAGACCCGGCATCACCGAGAAGCAGGGTGCTGCTTTGATCCAGCCAGCCACCCCCATTTAAACTAAACTTCGCCGTATCCTGCGTAACCAGCACGCCGCTGGTGTCCGCTCCCAGCTGAATAACCCCGGCATGAACCGGCAAAGCGCGAAACTGCGACGACACTACCGAAGACAAATCGTTGAACCATCGTCCGGACACATCAACAGATACACCATCCGCCAGTACGATGCCAGCCTCGAGATCCGGAGCCTGATCAAAAGCCGGCCCCGGGCGAACAACCGTTGCAGAAAATTCGCCGCCGGGCAAATACACCTCTCCTGCGAGGTTTATGCGTTTAGCTTTCGCGCCAACGCGAGTAAAGTCCGGCAAATTGAGGCTCGAGCCTGCGTGGCCAATATATATTTCACCGTTACTCTGAATGTCCACGAAAGAAAGGCCGCTGCGATTCACCAGATCCTCGGTAATGACAACGTCACCGGCGCTCTCGTAGTCCTGTCGCTGTTGCTCACTGAGCGAGCTGATCAGTCGGACGCTGGGGGCACCAAATGATGTCTGGAAATTGACCGTCGACTTGCGGCCCACCGCCAACGTGCCCGCGCCTGGCGGGGTATGTTGCTGGTAGCGACCAATTCTGGTTTCGGTGATGATGTCCAGCACGTCCAAGCCGCTAATGGTAGATCCCGAGACCGCCAGTACACCGCCTGCTTGAAAATCGCTATAAGCAGGCTCGAATGATGCAAAGTTACCCGCGCCCCCTGTCCACTGCTGGATCAGCCCCCACTTGAAGCTATCACGGGTAAAGTTGCCGTATAAACCGGCATATAACAGGTCCGGACGCGCTTCGGAAACGTCGAGGACGCGCCCGGTGGCGGTGACCAGTTTGCTGGTTTCGATAAAACCTTCGTCGTAGTGTATCTCCCCACCCGAAAGGTTAATCAATATGTCATCGGCAAACGTGACTTTGCCGGTGCTATTGAAGCTGACACTGCCACCCTGTGAAGCTTTTTCTTGCACGGTTTTTGGAATGGTCGCCAGAGCGGGAGCGATATCCGCCAACGGTGTGCCCTTGCGTACGTCAACCTGCAGTACTTCACCACGCAACGGGCCATCACGCTGTAGCGGTGCATCCTTCAATTCATTACTGAATAACTGTACTTCTATAATGTTGCGCGACATCGGCAAATCGACATCGGCCCCGGAGACATCGAAAGTTGCGCCGGCAGCGACGTTGATTTCAGATTTTTCAGGGTCTACGCCAATGGCGGAAGTATCCAATGTAATATTGCCGCCGGTTGCGGTCAGCCGGGCGCCGCGTTCGACGTCAATGCGTTCGGCGATGGCCGTAATCGAAGAGGGTTTCTGAACCTGCGCGTCGACGGCTGTCGCACCGGAATCGTCGAGCGCGACTTCGGTCACACTGTTTTCGCCAAACTCTACCTGACCGTATTCATCAAAGATCCGATCGGCTTCAGTGGATGCCTGCGGGGGCCGCGTGATACTTGCGACTTCTTCTGCCCTTAGTATGATGCTGCCATCGAAATCGACTGATGTCGTCGCACGAACCGTCCCGTTTTGCCGTACTACCCGGCCCAACAGACTGGCATTACCCTCTTTGGCGATGATTTCACCAAAATTGTGCACATCACCGCCGTGATCGAGCTCAATGACAAAGCCACGAAGTTCAGCCGACGGCTCTACCCATAACTTTTCTTTGGATGCCGCGATTACGGCCTGGCCACGGGGTGTCTCGATCACACCCGCGTTGGTTACCTCCGAACCGAACAACATCACCTTACCGAAATCGGCCGACTTGATCCGGGATCCATCCTGTACCCAAACGGCACCGCGCTTAAACGCCTGTCCGTCAGGACCCGCCGTGGCGGAAAATGATTCGGGCAACACGGCATCGTCATCGGTAAGTGGCACGCCGTCGGCCCCTGGGCCGTAAGCTGCTTCTCTGTTTTCCAAGGCGTGAGGAATGGCGCCGGAGGCGTTAACAAAAAACGACGTCAATCCCCTATCGAGAAACTCGCTGTAATCGGCCTCGTTTACTGTGCCATCTTTATCAATGTCGGGTACCTCGAGGCTGGATGCCATTAAGGTTCCCACGTTGATTTGGGATTGTTCGCCGAAGATTATGCCGGCACGGTTAATCAGGTACACCTGCCCGTTCGCCTCAATCGAACCAAGAATGCGGCTCGGCGATTGCTGAAAAACCCGATTGAGGGCCAGGGACGATGCGTCCGGCTGATCGAAACTCACTTTGTCCTTTACGCCAATATCAAAACTCTCCCAGTTAAACAGGGCCTTTTTTGAAAGCTGTTGAATGCGCAGTTCTTCTCCGGCGTTGGCCAGCGGTCGAACGCTTTGCGTTGCCGACCCGGCACCCACCCAGTTGGCGCCACCACAAGTTCCGCCGGCACAGGGCACAGGTAATTCAGCGAAAACGGCACAAGGTGCTGTCAACGCAAGACATATTAAGGCGCGCCGTGCTACGCAGTTGGACATGTCACCGAGATATTTCATTGCGCTGTTATTTCCGTATTGACCCGGGCTCAACCCTGCCCAAGGCGTTATAGTTGCAATCTAAAATCGAAATGGATTCGCTCTTCGCCGCTATCGATGTCACCTGAATCCCGCAGGGGCAGCGCCCAGTATGCGGAGGCATCGATGTGATCGAGAAAGCTCAAGTCAATACCCAGACCGGTACCTTCGAGACGAAAAACGCGATCCTGATCCGGCGCAGCGTCGACCAATGTCGCCTCTGCAAAATCGTAATAGACAAAGAGTCGGCTACTCAGACCGCGTTCGAATACCCATTTGTCGGGGAGGAGTTCCGGCGTTTTAATTTGTGCGCGGCCAACCCAGCCCCGGTCGCCCAATTGCTCGGTTTGCCGGTAACCGCGCACGCTGTCGACACCGCCGATGCCAAACTGCTCGTTGCTGATCAACAAATCTTCTGTGTACTGACCTTCTAACGAGGCCCGCAACTCGAAGCCAAGTAAATTCCATACCGACTCCACGTTGCCGGTGAGATAAAAAAAGTTCGGGTTTGCCTCGTCCGTCAGAGTGATCAGACGTTTATCAAAAAACTCATCGAATTCGTTGGCAATGCCGTTAACACCAAAATTGGCACCGATACCAAAGCGGGTGGTATTGGATGTTTGCTGAAATGTCCCCGAATATCCGCCGGTAAACAAGACATAGTCGATTTCTGTTTGGGGATTGTCGCCACCTGCAGTCACGACGACGGTATCGTCGAAATTTTTGTAGTCGAAGCCGAGGCTACTGCTGTGGTTATAGCCGGGCAAACTCGGAAAGAGAGCCACATAGCGCGCACCAAATATTTCGCCTTCACCCAGTACCGACAAAACTGACGCCGCCGGCACATCCGATTCGGATTTAACGGCGTACAATGCCAGCCGATCGCGTCGATCATTAACGGGCAACAGGTAGGTGCCCACTAGCACCTTCACCTGGTCCGGATCCTCCGGAGTGAATTGGTACTGCAGAGAAAAGCTGTGGAACTTCTGCCAAAGATTATTAAAACCAAGTTCAATGGAAGTACGCAGCTCCTCTGTACCCGGTGAATAGCGATCATTGACCTCCATCCGCGCAGATACCGGCAGTTTATCCTTGACCCGTAACTCAACGTTGACTCCGCCCTCGCTCTTACCTGCCTTCATTACCGGCGTCACGGCAAGATCACCCGACAAGCGGTTCAAATCGCTGATTTCCTGGCGCGTTCTTTCGAAGTCGATCACTTCTCCGCGCTGCAGGGAGGGCACGGCCTCGCGTATCTCGGCCAGAGAAAAGTAACGGGAGCCCGATACCTTGACCCGATCGACCCGGCCTTCGAGAACCTGCAACCTAACGATGCCCGAGACCACCTGTTGTTCCGGCAGATTGACCACCACCATAGGAAAGCCTGCGTCCTTGAAGGCAGTTTCAAGTGCCGCCCTGGCCCCTTCGATATCGTCAATTTGTCGGTCTGGTCCGAGGAACGGGTATACGGCTTTCTCTATATCGGCATTGGGCAGTAGAGAATTACCGAGCACACGATATTCCCAAACATCAAACTGGCGCTGCGCTGAAGGCGGCCTCGAAGACGCGGGAGATTGAACGGCCTGTTCCACTGGCGTGCCGGCCTGCGAAACATTTTGAGACACCGTACTCGCCCAGACCAAGGTTGGCGTTACACCGAAGACCGCCATACAGACCAACAGGAGTAGGATTTGTGAAACTGAAATGCGAATGGGCGTAGAGCCGGCTGGAGTCGTGTTCGGGTCCACTGCGGCGCAGCTCCTTCACATAAATGGTTTTAAACGATTGGGTTTTGTCGCGCTATTTGGCCGGACGCTGTATGGCCGGGCACTTTGTGTGCCTGGCACTCTATGGCCGGGCATTTTCTTGTCCTGTAGCAACCCGGCATTGAAGCTACGGGTGGTACACCAAGCGCAAAATTTTCCGAACAGACAAACTGTGAACCCGTTCACAATTTTCCAGAACCTATTTACAGGACTAGAGTGACATTGATATGAATGAAATATGACACGAAGCATTTTTTTATAGGCAGCCTATTAATACAGCTTATTGTCTGCCGATAAATTCAATAACGAGCCGCTCCAATCACCGCCGTTGGCGCTGATCAATCAAAGCGATATGCCTTGGACTGAGCGCCTTCCCGATAGCCAAACGTGGGTATGTGCCGACACAGAATATTAACCAGGGGTTATTTTATTTTGCGTCGCATCGTTGCTCCACCAAAGCAATCCCAATAAAAAACGCCGACCCATAACATGGGCCGGCGCATGGGAACAGCTTTTCCTTAAGCCGGGTTTCTGTAATTGCTACAGAGTCTTAGCCGTTAGTATTGACTGTAGGCTCGGCGCAGCTGTTGCCGTAACGGATGTAATTGGCACGCTTGGCACTGCCAGTATCGGAGCCGCTGGTACCGACGATCTTACCGGAAGCGCCGGCTGCATCGATAACAGAGGTCTTGCCGCCGGAGTCGCGCAACGCGGTCAGCAGGCTGATTTGGTCAGTACTGGGCGCACCTGTATTTCCTGGCTTAATCCATTGTAGCGTGGCTTCCCAGTAGTGCTCATAGGTGCCGTTAGCAACATTTTCTATCGTGGGTTCGACACCGTCGATAGCGACATATTGCCAGCGGGAATCCGGCGCAGCCTCGCCATCACCGGCACCACCTTCCTTTTTACCAAAACTTTGGTAGCCGATTGCCGAGAGGTTGGCCGCACCCGTTATAAATCCAGGAGCGATCGTATTGTTGTTAAGCTGAGCGACAAGCGTGCCATCTTCTGCATCTTCAAGGCATTCGGCCATATCTGAAGAACCCTGGCCTTCGATGGTCACATGATTATCATTGTTCCAAGCAATAGCAGCTGGGTTGTTTGTCGCAGCATCGGTGTTATCGATATCCACCTCAGCGGTATCAAAAGTCGCTCCACCTAAAATTCCTGGAGTTCCATGACAGGGCTTGGACATAAAATATAGGTTTTGTACGGCATGGGTACCCGAACCTAAAGCACGACGACACACGGCGAGATTAGCCTGGTTACCCGATAAGCTCGACGCAATGTCGCTTGCCATTAGTGTAGAGTCTTTCGCGAAAGACGCTCTAATATATGCTTTTGGCAGTACCGGATAACTAAACCCATCGGCACCCAGGGTTGTTTCGTCGCCCTGCGCACGCAGCGCGTCCGCAAATGTCTTGGTAACCAGCACGCCGAAAGGCTGGGCGAGAAAAGTACCCGATTCAAGTACTGCTACCTCCTCATCAGTAACGGGTGCCGGTGAGTTTTCGCTAAACGTAAACATATCGGGCTCAACATCGGATACGCCCCCATTGGGAATCGAGCAACGGGTATCCCGGGTGTAGGTCAGCGCGTCACCGGGGCTATCTTCACCTGAACAGAACCAGAGGGATGTCCGGTTAGGAGAAGTCGTTGAAATGGTACATTTGTACTCATCGACCGCACCAGAGGTGTCCAGGGTACAGTTGCCGCCCTCAACGTTCATAAATTCAACGGGCTGTTTACGGGCAACAGGACCCACACCTTCGAAGGAGCCCGGGCTCTGATTGGCGATCAATATTGGCGTTCCATCGGTAACGCCGGGAACTTTAGCGCCATCGGCGAGACAGGCGTATGTGTTCAACCGCTTACCCGCTTTGGAGGCACCGATGAAGTCTTTATAGTGGGCGATATCACCAGCCTTGCAAATCTCGACCGCGAGATCCTGCATCACCTGGGTAGTGGCGGACGCGCCCGAAATATCGACCGTCAGCAAGGCTTCAGTTGACGGACAGGTTCCACCGCCCGCGCGACAATCGGCTATTTGTGTTGGTGTCAGCGCGGCGACGTGGCCGGAGGCAGCGACCACTGCGCTTGCCAGTACCAGCTTATTTACATTCAGTTTCATGAATTTCTCCGTTTAATGCTTGAATTTAGTAAAACTTCTGGGGTAAGACTCTTTAGAAGACAAATGGCTTTATCTTCTAAAGAGCGACGCAAAAGTGCTGCGAAAGCAACCTAAGCCTGGGCAGATCGGCGGCGAGACACGCCCACCAGGCCAGCCAGGCCACTGATCATCAGCCAGGCCGCAGCGGGCAGCGGAATCGGGTCAACAGCCGCAAATACCAAATCCCCGTTAGCATTCAATGTCAGCGTGCCTAGCTCGCCTTCCAAGGTGTCTTGGTACTCTTGGCCAAAGGTTGAAATAAACTCCTCAAATACCGTCATAAAAAATGAGGTTTCGCCAACGAGGGCGTCTGGCAAGATAGGAAACGGGTTTCGCCCGTAGGGTGCGCCAATCCACGCACCGAGGGACCCTTCCACCAACCCAGCCACATTACTTTGTACATCGTCTCCCACCAGCCCATCTATTTGAGCCTGCTGGTTATGGCGCGCGATAAAACCGGTGAGGTTGTCTAATGCAGAGCCCATATTTGGTCTATCCGTGGGCACTAAATCAATAGTGTTGCTGTCTGAAGTGGTAATTAGCCGACGGCCGGCCTCAGCGGCGGTGGGTGCAGCAGTGCTGTCTTGAGAGTCAGCAGCAAGGGCGACCCAACGAGCGTTAGCCATATCGATCCCGGTTATATCAAGTTGCGCGATCACACCAGAAGTCAATGACGTAACATCGTTAAAGGCGATCCCAGTATCCAATACATGTGTTGATTGACTTGTTGGATCCCATACCGCAAGAATCAACTCAGACCCGCCAGTGTTGTTTACATCGGAACTGGGCAAGTCAATCGCCGCATTAGCACCACTCGCCACGGCGCCGGCCACAAACAGGCCGCCCACTGCACGAGCTAATTTATGTGCAAGTTTCATACTATTTCTCCTGATTTAAGCAAAAGGGTTGGTAGCGCACTACGCTTGCTCCTAAAAACGATGGAGCCCATTGCCTCTGGCATGCTTGAGGAGAAACCGGCATTCAATGGTGATTGCCTGCCACGACAACCAAGAATCGGCCACGCGGCCTGACAGAGTTACATTGAATAACAGCCGGCCCGACCTCGAAGCGTCCCGAGGGCAACCCGGCTATCTTGGAGATGTATTTATCAACTCGGGAGCAATAAACACGATGCAAGACCCGTGGCTTTCCGACCCCACCTCGCGGCGGGTGTGGCCTAAGCTGCCCAATAGTCGAGGTTTATCGTCAGTCGTGAAGCGACCGCAAACAACCCGGCAATCAAGCAGTGCCCATTCCTTTGGACGCGGGCATCAAATCACAGGGGTAGTGCAATTTGTATTTCAGGACGATGGCAATTAGATTAAAAGGAAAAAGATGTCAGAGAATTATTTTATTGGTATACACAACAAGACGTTAGGGATGATTTGGCTAGTATTATGGAAGCAGAATTAATTATAAAAACGGCTGCGACAAACCCGGAATAAAGCTAACAAATGAAATTTGAATCAAGCCGCCAAAATGTCTATTGCCAGGCCACACCAGACATACTGAAAAAATCGGCATAAGCCACTTGACGACAACTCT
>DJFY01000057.1:22292-26616 GCA_002431545.1 Cellvibrionales bacterium UBA5860
TTTTATTTATTTTTTGTGAAAACATTATCTAAAGATGATGAATTCTTGCGATTGAGCCTGAACGCGTTACTTGTCGTCAAACCCAAGTAGCTCTCAGAAGCCTAATTATTGATTCGTGGATTTTTTTGCGGTGAATTTACTGTGCTTTATCTATCCTGTGGCAGGAGGAGAATAATTAACTTTTGGCGTCACGATAGATTAAGGCTATGTAATACGCGCGAAATTGGCTGTCAAATATGGGTTTGTAAAATAACAGTCACCAAACATTCACACTGATCGATTAGCCTTTTGTTTCCTTCAGCCCATCTGGCATGGCGTCTCGATCTTGGATATAAAAAATACAAGTGTAGAACAACTCATCGAGTCGGGACTCAAAGAACACCTTGATGGCAATACCAGCGCGGCTTTTCGTTTCTATAACGA
Source organism: Cellvibrionales bacterium UBA5860 (assembly GCA_002431545.1). Classification (GTDB taxonomy): domain Bacteria; phylum Pseudomonadota; class Gammaproteobacteria; order Pseudomonadales; family Porticoccaceae; genus HB2-32-21. Next base: position 22,716 of record DJFY01000057.1, read on the forward strand.
AGCGTTTACTTCGGATCCAAGAAATGCGAGGCTAAATTTTCTTATCGGTTCGCTACTAACCCACGAGGAAGATTTTGGCCGCGCTTGTCTTTTTTTGGAGAGCGCTGCCCTGCGTGATCCCAATAACGCGGTTTACCACATGCGGCTTGGCACGGCGTTGTTTCACCTCGGCGATCTGGAAGCAGCGGTCAAATGTTTTGATAAATCATTGAAGCTCGATAAAAAACTGGTACCGGCATGGACAGGCCTGGGCAAGTGCTTCCGAGCACAAAAAAATTATGTTGATGCCAAACGCTGTTTTAAAGCCGCCATTAAAAGAGAAACCTACGCCGACGACGCCCTTCTGGAACTTGGATTTTGCTACCTGGACACGGGAGATGTGGATAAAGCACATCGCCACCTGGCGAAGGCAGACGAACTCAAAGCAAGCTTTCACAGTAAACTCGCGATACTACACGTCGCCGCCCACTGGAAGAACAGGAAGCGCGTGCTCGCCCAGGTTAAGAGCACTCTACAATATGCGGGATACAACCCCGAGCATTTACAAAAACTGGTTGACCAACTCGACGCATTAGGTATCGATATTTATCGAGAACACGTCTTGTACCAACTTGGTGTCGCTTATTTTGAGCATGGCAATATCGAATCCGCGGTAGAGACATTACGTAAGGTGACAAACGCGAATCCTTTGAAGCTGGACGCGATCATCATGCTCGCTGCTTACCTGACCGAGCTCGGCGACCATCTCGAAGCAGAGACATTGTTTTCACGAGCATACGACGCAGTAAAAAAACAGCCTCGGCATCTTGTCGAACTGTTATATCGGCACGCCATATTTCTCAAGGAAAAAGGGCGGATCGCACAAGCCGAAAAGTGCCTCAACGAGGCGCTTGCCACGGAGCCGGATAGCTGCCGTTTGTTGCACGGCCTCGCCGTATTGGCGCAGTATCGCGGTAATCACGAAGCTGGCCTGGAGTTGCTCGACCGTGCACTGGCGATCGACCCGCAACACGCGGAGTGCTGCTACGAAAAGTCGCTGATTATGCTCGGTCTTGGCTTGTTTGAAAAAGCCTGGGATTATTATCTGTACCGGTTTCCTACCACTGAGGCTCGCAGCTATTTACCCCATCCTTTTAAAGCCAACCTAATGCTGCCACAACCTGACGCCAATCTACTTTCCGATAACTCGACTACAAAAAAAATCTGCCTACTCATGGAACAAGGCCCCGGCGACCAGATATTTTTTGCTCGCTACCTACCCCAGCTGCAAGAGCGCAATGCTGAGGTCGTCGCCCTCGTCACTGAGCAGTTGCGTCCCATACTCAAGCGAAGCAACGGTCTATCAGCCGTATATACACCGGAAGAATTGACTCAGGAGGTATTTACATCCTGCGACGCTGCTATTGGCTTCGGCGATCTGCCCCTGATTTGTGGTCATCGCACTATCGAGTCCACGCCTGCACCCTTGGCTTTAGCGCCTCGCGACCTGGCCCTCCAGGTAGTAGACAACTATCTAAAGGAACAATCGGGTCCCTTGCTCGGGCTCACCTGGGAAGCAGGCAAAGAACGAAGCGCGGGAGAAGCCAGCACCCTGCACAAATACGTGCCTGTAAAGGAATTGCTGGACGTGCTCGAGCTATGGCCAGGCAGCGTGGTTATCGTGCAGCGCAACCCGCGAATCGAGGAACTTGAATTACTCGCCGATAAGCTGGGTGACAGGTTACTGGACTTGAGCAAGCACAACAGCGATCTCGAAGTGATGCTCGCGCTTATGGCCCGGCTCGACCACTACGTCAGCGTAAGCAATACGAACTTGCACCTATACGCCGGGCTGGAAAAGCCCGCATCCGTCCTCGTGCCGTTCGCCTCTGACTGGCGCTGGATGACCGAAGGCGACACGTCCCCATGGTTCCCCTGCTTTACATGCTACCGACAGGACATCAGGGGAAGCTGGCAAGACGCCATCAAAAAAATGGAAAATAGGTTTTTAAATCAGTATAGTACGACATCTTCTTTACAAAGTGCTTAAAACAAAGTCATCGTGACACTCCGTCACGGCAGTCGCGGCAAAGGCATAACTGAATCACGCGGACCAGCCCGACACCCATCAGCGATAAAGCCAGTCGACCGCCACTGTTCATAAAATGCATGCCCTGGACAAGTGGTGACGACGTCAGCTGGTCCTGTGTAAAGCTGTACAACACCATATCTTCTAGCGCACCGGATAACACGAGCGGCGTGTCGATGGCTTGAATCATAATGAACATGAATAGCGAAGCTAAAGCAATCACCAGATATTCTGACCGTGTTTTCGCAGGCCACAGAGGGATCGCACAAAACAGAATAATAAAAGGCTGCATACCATGACCAGCTAATGTCGACGCAGAGACGGTAATACCATCGGGTACTTTGCGCCCATCAATAACGCGCGCTCCCTGAGTGATGGCCTCTACCGTCACGAAGCGCTGACCACGCTGCTTTGTTACTGTTATCGAATCCAGGTGAAAGTAAGCGTTGAGTTGATTGAACGACACACCATAAACAGGCAAAAGCATGCCGGTTACTTTTGTTCCGAATAGCCAGGCGCCGATGGTGCCCGTCACTAGGAAAATAAAGGCGAAACTCAAGCGCCGGGAAAGGATTATCGAGATTACCTGTTGACTATCAAATTAGTGGATATTCTTGCGGGCCAGCGCAGCCACCAATAGTAGAAAGCCGCTCCCGCAGCCACTATCAGTACGGGCGCAATATAGCTATGTAAAGCATAAAACAGGGATTTATCGTAGCGCAGAGCAAAATACAAACCTGCAATTCTCACCTGATTGACGAGAAAAATGATCAATGCGCCGAGAAAAACGCCAATCAGTTTATGACGCCAGCCCGTTTTAAAAGCGAGTACCGCAGAGATAATCAAAAACAACGATTCAGTCCCCTCGCAACCATTCAACACGGATAATGTCGCCTGAGGTGAAACCAGTCTGTGGCCTTGCGCGACAACCTGCTCGGCGGGAGCAATCCAGTTGATCAAATAAGCGCTCGGTTTAACCGTTACTATATCGATCATCATCCGTTCGATCACAGAGCCCGCCGCACTTTCGTACGCCCATTGCAGACCAAAAAATAGAGCTGCAAAGATGCTCAACAATCGGAGTAATTCGAGCCTTGAGGTTTCCTGTGAAACCATCTTTCGAGCTGCTAGCAAAGTCAGTGGGTAGCAATTTTCTAATTGTCCAAACAAGACGTGTCAGTTTAATGAATGCCCCGGACTTTCAGACGTATGTAACGCAGACTGCCACAGGCAAGACCAAGCTACTTTTTAATCTAGGGTTTAGATCGTTCGCCAGTCTTACCGGCCGCTATCATGCTGGGCAACGCTCCGTAGGCGACACTTGAAACACACCTATTAAACCTTACTATTCAATAAGATATAGATATTTTAAAGAATTATTAGAACTGTGACACGGTACACTTGTTGGGCTTGCCGGGGCTAGGTATATTCCATACAGCGATAAATCAACAGGCCAGGAGGGGGCTCCGCGTTATTTGCGCGCGACAACAAAGCGATATCGACCTGGGGCTAATTTAACGCCCCGCTCGAAGCGCACTATGTCTACGGCACCCCTCAACCAGACTTGTTATCGGCGTCATCACGTACATTTGAGATGACGCGTTTTGATCGGGAGCCACCAACGGGCTAGACAGCTAGACTACAAAGCGACGACCAGAAAAGGAAAACCAAGGCGGGAGCCCCCACGAATAACCGAGGGAAGCCCGAGGAATAGCAGGGCTACAGCCCCAGGGAAAGTAATACGCGCTATGGCGGACAAAGCATTTGACACGGATAGACGCACCTATACGCGCTATGATATTGAACTCGCGGCACTCATTCACAGCGACGGCG
>DJFY01000057.1:26819-33569 GCA_002431545.1 Cellvibrionales bacterium UBA5860
ACTCATTCACAGCGACGGCGCCCGGTCGTTGCACTGCACTGTCCTTAATTACTGTGCCGGTGGCATGTATATTCGGCTGGGTGCCGAAGTAAGCGAAAACCCGTTCGTCGTCGACAAAGACGTCACTGTACAACTGGAGATCACCTGCCCGCCAGAGACGGTGGGTGAACCTAAATGCTTTGACCTTGAAGCCAAAGTTGTGCGGGTCGAGCCCGAGCACATTGGAATATCCTTTTCCCGAGAAGTGCCCGAAGTTTGTCGGGCCCTCCAGTCCAAACCAGGCGTGCCGGAGAAAGCGAATAAAAAACGCCCTCGGAAACCGGTGCGTCATAAGGACATTCCTTCATTCAAACAGGAATTTAAATCGCTCCTGGACGACGTCCTGCCTCCGATCGCCGACGAATTCCTGAGCAGCGTACAGGAAAAAATAATTCTCAGTGCCGCGACCGCCGGCAGTAATGTCGAAGAAGACGCGCACTTTGAAGCAATTCGACTACTTGAAAGAAAATTCCCCACCTATGCCCGGGAAATTTGCCAAACGCTCGTATCAGGCGTGGATGACTGCGATCGCCCCAAACCGGACACGATGAATCCCGAGCCGTCGGGAGGAACAGATGGGGAACTACAACTGGTCGACAACGAAAGCTTCGAGGATTGGTTGAGCCTGACGGCAACTATCCGCAAGCTGGAATCTCGCTATCGAAAGGAGATAGAAACGCTTGAGTTTAAACTTAGCTCTTTAACGGGTATCGCGAAAATACAACAGTCCAATCCGGTCAGTGCCTCAACACTGTGCGATAGCTTTCAGAGCGCCGTATCCGCGTTTGTAAGCAACGAACTGCATCCTTCGGTAAAGCAAATTCTGTTCAAGGAGTTCGAACTAACACTACTGAACAATATTCCTATGCTTTACGCGGCGCTTGATAAACTTCTGGATGCCTTCGGCGCGAGCGTCGACGACGCTAAAAAAATGCCGGTTAACAACGCAGCGGGGAGAGACAAGGGGAAAACCTCAAACACTCAACGCGCCAACTCCGACGTCGACAAAAGTGAATCTGATTGCCACGACCGTTCAAATATCGAACCGTCCCCCGACAATGAATATGACAATGCAAGCCCAGCGGATTCGGCTTTAGTCGCGGCGAACACCTCGAACGCGAGCACTAACAACCCCAATCGGTACGAGCAGTCAGCTAACGGCCCCAATGCACAAAACCACCGTACAGACAATATCGTTCACTTGGATACGCCCGGCGCTCCTGGTAAGACAAAAGCTCACCATAAAAAGAGCAGCACGACCTCGGCTTTACGCGCTGCTGCATCGCTGCAAACGCTGCTTCACAACGCCACACCATCCGCCGCGGGCACGCCCACACTTTCCGATCACGGGGCAAACAGTGATAGTTACAACAGGGTAGCCAACGCTATTTCTTCGTGGAGCAGGGACGAAAAAATCGTCGCCTTCAAGCAGCTCCAATCCGATACTGCAGCCGGCCCCGGTGGCAGTTCTCGCGCCGTCAGATTTGAAGAAGAATTGCTAGCGCTGCTCGCGAACGTTCACGGCGAAACAAAAACTCTCTCTCCCGACGAGAAATATACGTCTGATTTATATCAGCAACTCTACGACACCGTGACCGGAAATCTACTGTCGAGCGAAGATAGCCGGGACCACCTGAATGAAATTCGCTGGCCGCTGTATTCTCTGGCCCTGAGCGATCCGTCATTTGTGGATTCGAGTTTTCATCCCGCCAAAGGCGTGGTGGATAAGCTGGAGCGACTGGCCCCGAGCCTGGACGACAAGTCCGCCAAACGAGGTAAAACCAACAGGGCTATCGTCGATAGTCTGGTTAAACAAATCGCCGCACGAGGCGTCGAGCATCCCGAAGTATTCGAGGAGGCGGATCAAGAACTCGAAGAGCTGGTGACACCTTACACGCGATCCCGGGAACTCAACATTAAACGCGTCGTAGAGGAATGTCAGGGTAAACAGAGGACCATCAAGGCTCAAGAAGCCGTGCAAAGGGCAATACACACATGCCTGGCCGAATCGCTGGTACCAAAAGCCATCGTCGATCTGCTCGATTGTGGGTGGCGCCAAGTGATGATGAGAACACACCTACGCGAAGGCGAGCACAGTGAATACTGGAACAAGCATTTAAAGGTGATCGACGACCTGATGCAGTGGTTAAGCGGAGAGCGGCCTTTAAGCGGCGAGACGAAGGAGGCCTATAACACCGCTTTGGAATACATTGACAAACACATTAACTCGGCCAGCGCCGCTAACTTTACCTATAAAAAAGTCAAAGCGAGCTTGAACGCCTGTCTGCTGGAAACCCAAGATGGCCAATTCTCGCAGGTTGTCGAAATGACGGCGTTCAACCCCGACAGCAAAGCCGTACAGGTCGAAAGTACAGACCACAACCGATGGTCTGCAATTACTGATCAACTGGAAGAAAAGGACTGGCTGTCCTTCACGATTGGCGAAGAACCAGCGGAAACTCTACAACTGGTGTGGGTAGGCGAAACGCCAAACAACTACGTTTTTGTCAATCGAAAGGGCCTAAAAAAGCTTGAACTGAACGCAAAACAACTCGCTGAACTCATGCACCATGGCGATGCCATCAAAGTGGAGAGTCTGGACTCGCCGATCATGGATAGGGCCGCGAATCTCATGATCCAGAATATGCATGAAAAATTGCGCTACGCCGCGACCCACGACCCGGCCACCAATCTTATTAACGCCAACGAGTGCATTAGACTACTCGACCTGGAATATGCGAGCGGCGACGTATTAACGCATTGCTTTCTATATATCACACTTAACGATTTCGACATCGTCATCAACAACTGCGGCGTCGAGGGCGGCAACGAATTTTCCCGGCAGATATCCACCCTCGTCGCCAAACATGTGGAGGACGATGCTGCCATCGCGCGGCTCAGTGAAGCGACCTACGGACTACTGCTGCGGGATGTCGATACGGCGCGGGCTCATACCCTGGCGGAAACCATACGCGACGATCTCGTCGTTTTTCGCTACAAGTATGAAAGAAAAAGCTACGCCACCGGAGTCAGTATTGGCGTTGTCACCATGGAGAGCCACGGCGATGACGGCGAAACACTAATTAAAAATGCCCGTTCCGCCTGCAACGTTGCCGAGCGTGTAGGCAATAATCAGATTCACGTATACGACGACGGCAACGATTCAATCAAGGATCAGAAAGGTCTGGATACGTGGGCCGGCATGATTGACGAAATAATCGGCACCAACCGCCTGTATTTAAGATGTCAGGAAATACAACTACTGAGCGACAGCAGCACTCTACCCCACTACGAAATTCTGCTTGGTGTGCGCGACGAGTCTAATGTATCGATCACACCGGAAAATTTTATCCGTGCTGCGGAGTATTCCAAGCGCATGATCGACATCGACAAGTGGGTTATCAACTCAGCATTTCGCTGGATCACAGACCACGCCGACCACTTTGCCACCATAGGTGGGTTCTCAATTAACATTTCCGGACAGTCGCTAAACGATGAGTCTTTTATAGCCTTTCTCTGCGAACGTATCGATGCGATCGTCGCGCCGCGAGAAAAAATAACCTTTGAAATTACCGAAACTGTCGCTGCCAACAACCTCGCCATAACCCGAAAATTCACTGACCAAATAAAAAACCTGGGCTGCAAGCTGTCCCTGGATGATTTTGGAACCGGGTACTCTTCCTACTCGTATCTGCGCTCATTGAACGTGGATTTTCTCAAGATCGATGGTACGTTTGTCAGAGACGTAACAACCAGCGAAGTCGACCGGGCTATGGTCAAATCGATGAACGATATCGGTCACTCTCTAGGCATGAAGACCGTGGCTGAATATGTTGAAAATGAAGCAACAAAGAAGATTATCGCGGAGATCGGTGTCGACTACGGACAGGGCTGGGCGATATCCAAACCCCTACAACTCGGCGAACTGGCACGAACCTGATCCGTGCCATCCCTTCTGGCCCGGTTCATATTTCAATATAAAATATAAACCAGTGTCGCCAGTAAAATCTTGCACCCGGTTCAAATTTCCCAATTCAAACTTCGCGCACAGCGACGGGGCTATCGATTACAACTGGCAATTACAGATCAGGCCGGATATTACTCACAGCCTGATCAATATCCGCCAGTCGATCAATCGTAAACAATAACGCCCCTGGCGTTCTTGCCGGCTTCGAGATCTTCAAAAGCCTGCTTGGCTTCATCGATCGAATAGGTGTGAGTCACCATGCGATCGAGATCCAGTTTACCCTGCTTGTACAATTCCAGGTATTTTGGGAAATCCACCTTGAATTCCGCGCTGCCGTACATGGAGCCCTTAATAGTCTTGGCCGTGAGCGGAAACATCAGGGCGTTAAGTTCCAGCTTCTGGTCCAGCTTACCCACACCGACCACTGTCATGGTGCCGCCGCGTCGGGTTGCCTTTTGCGCCTGATCGACAACGGCAGGTATACCAATCGCCTCAAAGCCGTAATCTACGCCGATACCGCCGGTCAGTTCCATGATCTCCTGTACCGGGTCGCCCGCCGCATTGATCGTGTCTGTCGCACCCACGTCCAGCGCCACTTTTAATTTTTCATCCGACAGGTCAACCGCAATAATCTTTGCCGCACCCGCTATCTTGGCCCCCTGAATAATCGACAGGCCAACGCCGCCGGCGCCGAACACGGCTACCGTACTGCCAGGCTTCACCTCTGCCGTCTTGAGCGCAGCACCGACACCCGTGGTCACCCCACAGCCAACGAGCGCAGCAGCTTTCATGTCGATATCGTCATCAATCTTGGCCAGGCACATCGAAGGTACCACCGCATACTCGGCCATGTTGCCCAAAAACTGCATAACGTTAATATCTTCTCCATCTTTATGGACACGCGTGGTACCGTCCATCATCTTGCCATCGGGCGTACTCTTCAGACATAGATACGGCTCGCTGCGCAGACAGTGGAAACACTCGCCGCAATGAGGGACAAAAGACAGCGTGACATGGTCTCCCGGCTGCACATTGGTGACACCCTCGCCGATTTCCTCTACAACGCCGGCGCCTTCGTGGCCCAGCACCATGGGAAACGGAACGGGAATGGTGCCATTGATCACAGACAGGTCTGAGTGACAGATGCCCGTGGCTTTCATTTTGACCAGCACCTCACCGGCTTTGGGCGGATCCAACGTCAATTCCTCAACGGAATAGTCGTTCAACCCCCGCGCCACGACAGCCTTGATAGTTTTCATACTACGCTCTCCAGATTATGCAATTCAGGCAGGCGGCGCAGTTTAGCACATAGAAAATCCCGACCTCACGCACTGTTAAACCGGGACCAGGCGCAGGGATACGGGCGGTGCTAAGCTCTATAAACCAGATTTAAAAATGAAATAACTACAACAGAGGCTAACAATGAAAGAACTCGATACCAGGGTATTTGCGGATGGATTTGTCTTTCTCGAGGGGCCGCGCTGGCGGCACGATAAACTTTGGGTGTCGGACATGCATGGCCACACCGTTTACACGTTAACAGACGACGGGCATCGCGAAAAAGTCGTCGCGGTGCCCAACCAACCCTCAGGCATCGGTTTTTTGTCGGACGGAACACCACTGGTGGTTTCCATGCACGACAGAAAACTGATGAAGATCGTGAATGGCGACCTGGAACTGCACGCGGATCTCTCTCAACTCTGCAAATATGAGATCAACGATATGGTGGTCGATCAGCGTGGCAATGCCTATGTCGGCAATATCGGCTTCGATCTATTTAAAAAGGAAAAATTCAAACCCACCAACTTCGTGCTAGTGACGCCCGACGGGACCGTCAGAGAAGTCGCCGACGATCTCGCCGTACCCAATGGACCCGTTGTCACGCCCGACGGCAAGACGCTTATCGTTGCCGAATCCTGGGCCAAGCGGCTCACCGCCTTTGACATCGAAACCGATGGCGCCCTCGGTAATCGGCGTGTCTTTGCCGATCTCGGCGATGCCGCACCCGACGGCATCTGCCTGGACGCCGAGGGCGCAATATGGGTGGCGGCTTTTAACCAGGACAACTTTATTCGCGTACTGGAAGGCGGAGAGATCACACACCGGGTTAAGGTCATCGATCGCTTCCCGGTAGCGTGCACCCTGGGCGGACCAGACGGCAAAACGCTGTTCGGTCTCACCTACCAGGGTTCAATTCAGGATATCGGACGAGGCAAAGCGGCCTCTAGAATCGAAGTCGCTGAGGTAGACGTCGCGGGTGGTGGTTCTCCCTAGGGCCTGTTAACGCCCATTGGATTTCACCTGCCGAGAGCAATTTTTGCCCAACCTTATAACGCCCCCTCCTAACAACCCTTCTAAGGAATAGAAAAGCCTTCAAATTTGACCACGGGCACAGGGGCTACCAAGCTGTTTGCGGGCCCTGGATGGGGCCCTGAAGAAGTATGTAGTAACTCAGCGCTTGTTATTATATTAAGGCAGTATATAAAGTTAGATATATAACTTATTGATTTAATTGGGGTGGCTGACGGGGATCGAACCCGCGACCTCAGGAGCCACAATCCTGTGCTCTACCAACTGAGCTACAGCCACCATTGAACCGTTCAGTCCGGCGGCGATACTCGCCCCGCCGAAACCTCATCACTCTCTAACCTAACTCGCCCTTCCTGATCCGTCTTATTTCTTTGCTGCAATACGTTACTGTTGTAGCAATGCACATCTGTAGCAATGCACATCTGTAGCGATCC
>DJFY01000057.1:33781-40061 GCA_002431545.1 Cellvibrionales bacterium UBA5860
ATCCGAGTCGCCGGATCTCTTGCCCGGCGCGTCCCGTGTACCCTCGCACTTCGCGAAGCCTTCGCGGGCGATAGAAACGCCCCAAGTCTGGCACGCCCGGCAGGATTCGAACCTGCGACCGACGGCTTAGAAGGCCGTTGCTCTATCCAACTGAGCTACGGGCGCAAACTGAGTCAACTCCGAAGGGCTTATTACTCGTCGACAAAGGATCTCAGACAATGTCTAACCTCGGACCATGTCTAACCTTGCACCACGTCGAACCTTCGACTACATCAACCGCTTTCAACCACACCGCTGTGGGCGATATCGCGCCGAAACAGCCTTAACGCGGCTGGCAACCAGCCTGCGGTTACCCTTCGGACATCGACAATCTGGTCGGGGAAGAGGGATTCGAACCCCCGACATCCTGCTCCCAAAGCAGGCGCGCTACCAGACTGCGCTATTCCCCGAAAACCTGTGTCTCAGAAAGGCGCGCATCATACCGCTCGTCTACAAGGCGGTCAATTTTACGCCCTGCCCGGAGACGCTTCTCTTGACATTCGGCTCGTGCGAAAATTGTCGATTGTACTTCCGGTAATATTAGTCGCCAATACATATGACAGCAGTAATTCTAGACGGAAAATCCCTCGCGCAGCGCAGTGAAGAAGACATTCGGCAGCGCGTCCAGGCGTTGAAAGACAGGAATCAAGATAAAGCGCCGATTCTTGCAACAATTCTCGTCGGCGACGATCCGGCATCGGCAACTTATGTCCGCATGAAACAAAACGCCTGCGCACGCGTCGGTATGGCGTCTATTGCCGTCGAGCTACCCAGCACTACGACCACGCAAACGCTGCTGGCAAAAATCGAGGAACTCAATGCAGACCCAGACTGCCACGGTATTTTGCTGCAGCACCCTGTCCCCGAGCAGATCGATGAGCGCGCCTGCTTTGACGCCATTCACTTGAATAAAGACGTCGACGGCGTCACCTGCCACGGCTTTGGCCGCATGGCAATGGGCGAAGCCGCCTACGGTTCGGCGACACCCGCAGGGATCATAAGACTCATCGAAGCCTACGATATTGCTGTTGAAGGCAAGCGCGCAGTGATCGTCGGACGCAGCCCGATATTGGGTAAGCCGATGGCCATGATGCTGCTCAACAAAAACGCCACAGTGACCATTTGCCATTCGAGAACGCAGAAACTTCCCGATATCGTCCGGGAAGCTGACATCATTGTCGGCGCAGTCGGCCAACCTGAATTTATCAAAGGCGACTGGATTCGCGACGGCGCTGTCGTCATCGACGCCGGTTACCATCCGGGCGGTATCGGGGATATAGAGCTGTCGGCCATTGCGGATCGCGCCAGCGCATACACTCCCGTACCTGGCGGCGTAGGCCCGATGACGATCAACACGTTGATCCTGCAAACCCTGCTTGCCGCGGAGGCCGCGCAAAAAGCGGATTAAGACGCAATCACCGCGAATCCACGTATTATTACGCTTTACCAGTCCTGGAACCTATTACCGTGTTTAGTTATGTAGACAAATCCGTTCGGGAACTGCTGATCAAAAACCATCAACTGGTCGATCTTGATAAATCGGGCCGGGAAATCAGCGGTGGGGCCGCGCCATTTATATCCATTCTCGGACCCGTCACCATTCCTCGACTGATAGACGGAGAAGAAGTCCCCCTGGAGTGGTATCCCTTCGTACGCCGTGTCGAACTGACTCACGTCCTGGAAGCAGCCAACGAGGTGCGCGGTGGCCAAAGCGAAGCCTTTCGAGAGCTGTTGCAAACCAACATGTCGGTCAACTCGGTGTTCGCCCTGCCCGGCTTTCGCGATACGGTCGAGCCGCTGGTGCGCATCCACTCCTGCTGTTTGACTGGAGATATCTTTGGCTCCATGCGCTGTGACTGCGGGCCGCAGCTGGATGCCGCTTTTCGCCTGATGAAACGGGAAGGCGGCGGCGCGGTGGTTTACATGTCAGGACACGAAGGCAGGGGTATTGGCCTGTGGGCCAAGGCCATCACTTATCTGTTGCAGGATGCCGGCCAGGACACTTACGAGGCCAATGTATCTTTGGGCTTGCCGGAAGATTCCCGGGATTTTTCCGACGCCGCCACGGTCCTGCGCTACCTGCTCAAGGACGGCCCGATTCGCTTGCTGTCAAACAATCCGCAAAAACGCGAGCACCTGGAAGAAAACGGCCAGGCTATTTCGGAGGTGGTATCGCTGATAACCGGAGTCACCGACTACAATATTCGGTACATTCGCTCCAAACGCAGCAAGGGCCATATCCTGCCGGAAGATCTATAGCCACGGGAACAACCCGCGTCCTCCAGTACTTACGACTCCAGAGGCCCGTCAGTCAGCGTGAACAACGACCCCGCGCAACGTCTGGTTGCTCATCGAGGTTATCGACGGCGTTATCCGGAGAACACCTTACTCGCCCACCAACAGGCGATTGCCGCCGGCGCGCGATATATCGAAACCGACATCTTGCTCAGTGCCGACCTGCAACCGGTGCTGTATCACGACGACACGCTTAACCGCGTCAGCGGGCGGCGCGGCCGGATTTTCGATTTCTCCCTTGAGCAACTGAAAAAAATACCCGCACACGAACCCGCGCGGTTGGGCGAGCGTTTTCAGGACGAACGTATCGCGCCGCTGTCGGCGCTGGTCACGCTACTGGAGGCGGCGCCCGAAATCACCGCATTTATTGAAATCAAGGAAGAAGCTATCGCGTTTGCCGGCAAAGAACGCTGCTACGCCGCTGTTGCCGCTGTACTGGAGCCGGTGGCGAATCAATGCGTCATGATCAGCTTTGATTTCGAGTTTATGCTCTATGCTCGCAGACAAGGATGGCAACGGTGCGGTGTCGTTCTGAACCACTGGCGCGATTTGGAGCAGCCTGGCGTGATCGCCACGAAACCCGAGGTTATCTTTTGTAACTGGCGAAAAATTCCAAGAAACGCGAATTTCGACTCAATTCCAGGGCAACTTGTTGTTTATGAAATAGCCCGCGCCAATCACGCGCGAAAGTGGTTACAGCGCGGTGCTGGCATGGTCGAGACTTTCGATATCGGGAACATGCTAAAGAAACTCACCTAGCACCAACAATACCCATAAACAGATAGATAAAACCTGCTATCGATTCCGGTACTAGGTACTAAATAGACCTGTTTGAACTATCTGCCACGATCCGCTTCGCACCGACCGATTGATTCCTATCAACTCACTGTGTTGATCGCGACGCTAGACTGCGTACAAGGCCAAGTCTAAAGGATAGCTCTATGACTGAGGAAATTTCTGACAAACAGACGTGGACACGCATTGCGATTTCTATCGGCACCCTGGTGGTAGTCATGCTAATCGCGATAACCGTGTCCAATATACTAGGCGGCTAAACACCAAGTTCTTTTTTGGGAATAGCTTTCTTTGACGATACAACGTTTTTAAGCGCTACTTACAGGGTAACGCAGGCGGGCAAGCGCCTGGATTTGTGCTAGTCTGAATCCAAGCCCGCATCAGGAAGCACCGATGAACGCGCACGCTCAGCAACCTGCCTACAACGTCGTCAAATCCTCCTCCGCTGGCGCGATGCAGCCGCAAACATTTGACTCGCCCGAAGAAGAGCGGCTCTATCGAAAGCAAAGGCTGACCGCCGCCTTCAGGCTCTTCGGCAAGTTTGGTTTCGATGAAGGCGCAGCCGGTCATATCACGGTGCGCGATCCCGAATACCCGGATCACTTCTGGGTAAACCCCTTTGGGATTTCTTTTAAACAGATCACCACATCGCAATTGCTGCGGGTCGACAGCAAGGGCGATATCGTGGAAGGCCAAGGCCTGTTAAATGGTGCGGCTTTCGCTATCCACAGTAAGCTCCACGAGGCGCGACCGGATGTCATGGCGGCCGCCCACGCCCACTCGGTTTATGGCAAGAGCTGGTCCTCCCTGGGACGCAAGCTCGACCCCCTGACTCAAGACGCCTGCGCTTTCTATGATGACCACGGCCTGTTTGACGATTTTACCGGGGTCGTACTCGACGAACGCGAAGGCGAACGCATTGCGCAAGCGCTGGGTGACAACAAGGCCTGTGTGTTGCAGAACCATGGCTTACTGACCGTGGGCGGCTCGGTAGACAGCGCAACCTGGTGGTTTATCACAATGGAACGAACCTGCCAGGCACAACTGCTTGCCGAAGCCGCCGGAAAGCCCAGATTAATCCGTCCCGATATCGCCAGAATCACCTACGATTCAGTGGGCACCGAACAGGCGGGCTGGTTCAGCTTTCAGCCGCTGTTTAACGTGATTGTTGCCGAACAACCGGATATGTTTGACTAGATCTCACCGCAAAATGGTTGGCCTTTATTCGTTTCGGTTTTTTTCAGATCGCACTGTTTCGGGGTGCGCTGTTGCAAGGCGCGTAACACCAGCGTTTGCACGTCTTGTCTTTCAGGTCTCGTAACCACCCAGTATCTCCGTGCGACCCATCATTCAACTCTCTTAACACCAGGCCGAGACATATCTAACTTCCTGCCATTAATCGCTTGATTTCGCCCGCTGGGCGAAAGCCATCGAACCGGTTTCACGTTTTTCTTTTTTGCCGCTGTTATCCCTTATATCCGCATCGTAAGGTCGCCCGCTGCAGGCAGATTGGCATTCGATACCTATAACCCCTAAAAGCCAGCCCCTAAAAGCCACTTTCGAGATAAAGGCGAGTTTCAACTCACCACAAGGATCAACGAAACATGAAAACGGGATTGCTCAAGTGCGTGACTTTGTTTTTTACCCTGGCGCTATCAGTGATCGCAAGTCATGGACAAGCCGCGAGTTACTTTGTTAACGCCACCCATGGAGACGACGGGAACTCCGGGGCTGAACTATCGCCCTGGGCCACTTTTGCCCGAGCCTGGCAACAACTGGAACCCGGCGACACGCTTTATGTCAGCGATGGTATCTACAGCGAGCCGCTACGCATCCCGCTTTCCGGCAGAGCCGGTGCGCCCATCACCGTTAAAGCCACCACTCCGGGTGAGGCTATTATTGCAACACGTGCGGAGCCTGCTATCGAAGTATTAAATCAGGCGCACCTTGTTATCGAGGGGATTTCAGCAAGGACGGATGGCGAAAGTAGCACCATAGTAATCGGCGGCCACGATGGTCCCGACTGGACCGATCGCACGCATCACATCACATTGCGACAGGTCAGCGCCCGTGGCAATGCCATCGACGGCAATGGCAGTGTGGTCAACATCGCGCGCAGTTACGACGTGCTCGCTGAAGACATCTGGGCTTACGGCAATAGCCGAACCGTAGTGCAACTGGCGGGCAACGAAAATCTAACCCTGCGCCGGGCCGTTATCAGGTGGGACGGCTGGCGTGGTTACGATTACAACCCGAACAACTACCGGAGCGCCCTGCTTGTCTCCAACACCGTAAACAGTCTGTTTGAGAACTTAATTATTTTCGACGGGCACCAACCCGGCTATGGCGAGAACCCTGAAACCAGCGGGTCGCTGGCCGCAATACGTGTGAGCGGCAGCATGGGCGGCAGATACACGCCCTTCGATGGCGCCTCAAACAACCGTTTCAAGGGCATCATTATCCTTAACAATCAAGAAATGGGTATTCGCATAGAAGGCCATATCGTCCTGGAGGACAACCACTTCAGTGACGTTGTGGTGTGGGATAACAGCGGTTACGGCGTTTCGGTACCCCGCAGGAGCGATGGCGCTATATTTGAGCGCATGACCGTCGGCGAAAACGGTAACGGGGTTTACTTTGGCCAGGATTGGGACAAGGTTTACGCATCAACCCTGGTCGACAGCATCATCTACAACAACGATCTGCAAACATACTCGTTCGGTCTGAGAGCCAACCCCAAACAGACATATAACGATAGAAACTTTATCACCGGTCACCGCTACAATTACTATGGTACGAAACCCGGTCCGGAAGCCTTGCTGACTGGGCCCAAAATCGACTATCTACCGGGCGTGGACATCGACGCAGCAGATAGGCGCACCGCCGGCGCAATCGGCGCAGAGGTGATTTATCGTTCCAACGACGGCAGCACAACCCTAGAACCTTTGTGGCCTTATCCCAACGAAGGCAAAATCAAGGAAGAGATGTGTTCCGAAGCGACCTTGCTGATCACCGGCCGTACCGGTACCGCCACCCCCGACTGGTGCCAGCGCGATGTTTCCCTCTCCAGCTATATCTGGCAGTACCTGGGCAATAGCTGTCCAGGCGACCTTTGTAGCGGTGAGCCCCAAGATCCTCAAGATCCCCAGGA
>DJFY01000068.1:0-436 GCA_002431545.1 Cellvibrionales bacterium UBA5860
CGAATACAGAAATCATCGAAGGTCTGAAAGCGGCATTGATCAAGGGTACCAACACTGCGATTGAAAGCCTGGGCAGACAGGATGGCTTTCTGGGCAATCCGGCAGTGCGAATCCCCCTTCCGGAAAAGCTCGAAAGCCTTGAGAAAGGCCTGCGCGCCATCGGCAAGGGTGACGTAGCTGACGACTTCATCGCCTCTATGAACCGGGCAGCCGAGCAGGCGGTGCCCCTGGCCACAGACCTGTTTGTCGGTGCGATCTCCGGCATGTCGCTGACCGATGCGCAAGATATTCTGACGGGGCCGGACAACGCCGCTACCCAATACCTGCAAACACACAGTGGCGACCGGCTTCGCGAATTGATGTCACCTATCGTGCAGCAGGCCACCGACAAAGTCGGTGTCACCAAAGCTTACAAAGACATGTTTGCCAAGGCCGG
>DJFY01000068.1:635-10686 GCA_002431545.1 Cellvibrionales bacterium UBA5860
GAACAGGCTACCAATGGACTGTTTCAGTTAATAGCCGCAGAAGAAAAACGCATTCGCGAAAACCCGGTGGCGCGAACCACCGATATTCTGAAAAAAGTCTTCGCTCGCCAGTAGACGCAAGCGCCTGGTGCTCGGTATATAAAGGCTAACGTTGCACCAGGACAACGCGGCGGTTTTTTGCCCGCCCGCTATCGTTACCATTGCTGGCAACGGGCGCCAGCGGCCCTATCCCGCGGGCTGTCAGCCGGTCGGCAGCAATCCCGTGCCGGCTCACCAGACTCGCCACCACCGCAGCCGCACGCCCCTCGGACAGCTGCATATTGTGAGCCAGACTGCCCTGCATGTCGGTATGCCCGACAACGTACAGATTGAGTCCAGCCCGCCCCTCAAGCAGCTTGGCTACTTCACTGATGGCGGCGTCGGAAGTCGGCTTTAATGTGGTTTTGTCCGTATCAAAATAAATACCCTCAACGACCACATAACCCTGGCGATCGAGGTCCTCTGTCAGCGCTGTCAGATTCAGCCCCACCTGGCCGGTATCCATCTTCTTCATTTCGACCACGTGGACATCGGTATTCTGGGCACCTACTGCCAACACCAGAAACGCGGTTTGGGCCTCCTGATCCAACCGGGCAAACAGATAGCGCCCGTCCTTGTTGCCGATGGCATTAATACCGAATTGCTGGCGCAGGTGCGCGCCCACGTAACCATCGACACACTCTTTGTTGGCCTGGTTACACTGATACAACACCGTTACACCTTCGTTGGTCAAAGCGTTTTCATAGTTGCGATACAACTCCAGGATCGAGCGCTCGGGCGGATTCTTGTAGAGTATCTTGGTCACCTTGCCCTCAAGCATTTCCGTGTTGTACTGCTTGGCTTCTTTATCCCACCCTTTGAAAACGCGGTACTCGTCGTACTGTTTGACGTCCTTACTGTACACCTTCGATCCGGCGTATGGCGCCAGCAGTGGATGGTCGGATTTATCTGGTTTGGCGGCAAAAGCCAATGGCGCCGAAAGCACAACAACCAGAGTCGAGCAGACAAGTGAGATTTTTTTGATCATGGACAGGGCTCCTTTCCCAATATATTTTTAAGGTGTTATACATTAATTCTACAATGATAGCTGTGGCTTTGATGCGAATCATCCGTTCGCAACTGGCGAATTCGGGCATCGCGCTTGACCGCACGTCCGGGGCAGAGACGAGGTTTAGCCAGGAAGTATGGTCAAAAACAACCGAACAAAAGTGGTTATCATGGGCGCGGCCGGTCGTGATTTCCACAATTTCAATACGGTCTACCGGGACGACACCAATCACGAGGTCCTGGCCTTTACGGCAACCCAGATACCCGGCATTGACGCCAGGGTTTATCCGGCGTCACTGAGTGGCCCCTTATATCCCCACGGCATCCCGATTATCAGCGAAAAAGAATTAAAGGAATTCTGCCAGTCCCAACTTGTTACCCAGGTGATTTTCGCCTATAGCGACATGCCACATATTGAAGTCATGCACCGCGCGTCAACAGCCTTAGCGACGGGCGCGGACTTTTTGCTTCTCGGCCCACACCGTACTAGCCTCGCCGCGTCCGTACCCGTCATAGCGGTATCGGCAGTGCGCACAGGTTGTGGTAAATCCCAGACCTGCCGCTGGCTCGCCACGCAATTGAAGAATCGGGGGCTCAAGGTCGCAGCTATTCGACACCCGATGCCCTATGGAGATTTAAATAATCAGCAGGTGCAACAGTTTTCTTGCCGCGCAGATCTCAATCGCGCGAACTGTACTATTGAGGAACGCGAAGAGTATGAACCCTATATCGATGGGGGCGTGGCGGTATACGCGGGGGTCGACTATGAACGAATCGTCACCCTCGCCGAACGCGAGGCGGATATTATCCTGTGGGACGGCGGCAATAACGACTTTCCCTTCGTGAAACCGGATCTGCATATCGTCCTCGTCGATCCACTACGGGCCGGCGACGAAACGCGTTACTACCCAGGCGAGGCTGTCCTGGGCATGGCAGACGTCGTGGTGATTCCGAAGGTGAATGCAGCTGGTTTACACGATATTGAAAACGTCATTCAATCCGTGCGTAGCGTTAATCCGCGCGCCAATGTCATCAAAGCCAGGTCAGTGGTACAACTCGAAGAACCGGGCGCAGTCGCTAACCGGCGGGTACTGGTGATAGAGGACGGCCCGACAACGACCCACGGCGGCATGGGCTTTGGGGCCGGATATGTCGCCGCCGTAGAGGCCGCGGCAAGTGAAATTGTCGACCCACGTCCTGGCGCGGCGCCGGGCATCCAAGCAGTGTTCGCCCAATACCCGCATCTGGAACGCGTCCTTCCGGCAGTCGGCTATTTCCCCGAACAACTGGCCGATCTGGAGTCGTCTATCAATGCCACTGAAGCAGATGTGGTCGTTGCCGCAACGCCGTGTGACCTGGCCAGACTCATCAATTGCAACAAGCCCATCGTTCGGGCCCGCTATGAGTATGCGGAAGCGGAAGATCCCGGACTCATTGCCGTGCTGGAAGCCTTTTTGGAAAAATATACTCGCCAAAACGATGCATCCCGGAAGCGAGAATAATCGAAATCATGCGCACAGTAATTGCCCTTGGAGGAAACGCAATCTTGCAGAAGGGGCAAGCTCTCGAGTCCGAAATTCAGGCAAATAATATCGCCCGTGCCGCGCGAAATATCGCTGATATCGTCACTAACGACGAACTGGCCATCACCCATGGCAATGGCCCTCAAGTAGGACTGCTGGCGTTGCAAGCCGAGGGTTATCCGGAAGTCACGCCCTACCCTTTCGACATTCTCGATGCCGAATCGGCCGGCATGCTGGGTTATTTAATCAGTCTGCACATGGACAACGCCCTGCCCACAAGACAGTCTGTGGCGCTCATCACCCGCGTGCTCGTCGACCCCGAAGACCCGGCTTTTGCGCGCGCCACAAAGCCCGTTGGCCCGGTTTATCCAACCGCTCAGGGCGACGCTATCGCCCGACAACGCGGTTGGCAAATGACCCGAATTTCCGAAGGCATGCGTCGCGTTGTCCCCTCCCCGCGACCTCAGAAAATCATCGAACTATCGGCTATAGAGGTGCTTCTCACCCAGGGCGCGATCGTCGTTTGCTGTGGCGGTGGAGGCATTCCGGTTGTTCAAGCGCCAAACGGCGGCTTGGTCGGGGTGGCAGCTGTCATCGATAAAGACGCTTCCAGTGCCTTGCTCGCATCGGCGCTGGAAGCCGACAGACTGATTATGCTCACCGACGTTGAAGCAGTCTATAAAAACTGGAACACTGACAGCGCGAAACCGATTCAGCGGATGTCTACCGCGGAACTGAGAGAACTCGAATTTGAAGAAGGCTCGATGGCACCGAAGGTGGCGGCTGCCTGCCAGTTTGCCGATGAAACCGGAAATAGCGCATATATCGGCAAACTGACGAGGCTCCCGGACATTATTCGCGGTTTAAGTGGCACGCGCATCGATGCCGGATAATTACCGGTTTCAATATAAGGGTGTGCAAGCGATGATACTCACCGCTGTGACGAGAACCAGTTAAGACAACTGGTATCAGGCCCTGACGATATCCCGGTCGATACTCCGTGAAACTAGCGTCCACACGAGGTTACAGGCAAGCATGAGCAAGCTCTGGATAACACATTAAACGATGGCGACAGATTTACCGGGGCAACAGCCGGAACAACCAAAAAAGGGTCCAGAAATGTACCGGCAAGCGGTGCACCTCGCTCTTTTGTTTGCCATTGTTTACGCCGTCACACAATACCTCTCTCACGTCGAGCCGCAGGGTTTGAGTTACTCGACATTCAAAGAAAAAGTGACCTCCGGCGCGGTCAAAAAAATCACCATAAAAAGTGAAACCATTACCGGTGAATTCGTCGCCGGCGCAGCAGGCGCAAACCAGGCCAACGCTTTCGAGGTTATTCTGCCTCCTGTCGACGACCCTCAACTTATTCCTTTACTGGAAGAGCACAAGGTAGAAATTACTGCACAGCCCACGGAAATGTCCGTTGTGATGCGCGTATTGATTGGCATTGTGCCCTGGCTGCTTTTGTTCGGAATTTTCATGTGGAGCAGCCGGCTGATGCAGCAAAGGATGGGCGGCGGTGGCGGCCTGTTTGGCTTTTCGCGCTCTCGAGCCAGGCGTCACGAGCGCGAGACAATTCATATCGGATTCGACGACGTGGCCGGACTCGAGCATGCCAAGCAGGACCTGAAAGAGATTGTCGATTTTTTACAGTCGCCGGGAAAATACCACAGAATTGGCGCCAAAATCCCCAAAGGCCTGTTGCTTATGGGTCCACCTGGCACCGGCAAAACATTGTTTGCCAAGGCTGTCGCCGGCGAATCAGGCGTGCCATTTTTCAGCATCAGCGGCTCAGAGTTCATCGAAATGTTCGTCGGTGTCGGCGCGTCGCGCGTACGGGACATGTTCGCTCAGGCACGCAGCGAAGCTCCCTCCATTATCTTTATCGACGAGATCGACTCTGTCGGCCGAGTGCGAGGCACCGGCCTGGGCGGTGGCAATGACGAGCGCGAGCAAACGTTAAACCAGATTCTGGCTGAAATGGACGGGTTTGAACCCGAAGAGGCCGTCATTGTACTGGCAGCCACTAATCGACCCGATGTCCTGGATCCAGCTTTGCTGCGCCCTGGACGGTTTGACCGAAAAATCATGCTTGAGCTACCGCAACTGGCAGCCCGCGAAAAGATACTACAAATCCATACCCGCAAAGTGCCCCTTGCCGACAGCGAGTCGCTCAAGGACATCGCCGCCCGTACTGTCGGCATGTCGGGCGCAGACCTGGAAAACCTGGTCAACGAAGCCGCCCTGAAAGCGGCGCGGGAAGATCGCGACGCCGTAACAGCAGCTGATCTGGAATACGCCCGTGACCGTGTAATTCTCGGCTCGGAACGGGAGGAAGTACTCGGTGAAGACGAAAAACAGCGCATTGCCTACCACGAAGCAGGACATGCGGTAACCGCATTTCATATGGAGCATAGCGATCCACTGCGCAAAGTATCGATCATTCCCCGAGGCCAGGCGCTGGGTGTCACTGAGCAAATGTCCCAAGAAGATCGGCACAATTTCACGCAGCAATACCTGGAAGAGAAACTTGCCATCATGCTCGGTGGGCGGGTCGCCGAACAAATCATCTACAGCGATATCAGTACTGGAGCTGCCGACGACTTAAAACAGGCAACGCTACTGGCTCGAAAAATGGTCGCCAACTGGGGCATGAGCGAAACACTTGGCCCGGTCAGTTTCCCCCAATCCGAACACCACCCTTTTCTCGGTAGAGACCTCGCCGAGCCACGAAATTTCAGTGAGGACACCTTGAAACGCATCGATCGCGAAGTGGTTACATTGATTCAAAAGTGCGAGGAAAAAACCGCCGGACTACTGCGACAACACCGATCAGATCTGGATCGCCTGGCCAAGACCTTGCTGACGAGAGAAACGCTGGAAGAAACCGATATCATCGAAATACTCGGTCAGCGCAACAACGGTAGCGCAGCGGCCGTCGACAACTAACGCGTCAATCGCCAGTCTCATTTGAATTTCGCGAAGAAAAAAAGTGCGCCGCCTCTCTGATTTCTTCGTCTGTCAAATCAAAAGTGACTTTGGACATGGTACTGTCTTCTATAACTTGGCTCCTATGGGCGAGCAATTTCTCCTCTATCTGGCGCCGGCTCATTTCGACGAGATTCGGCCAACCCTCATAGAACGCATCACCGGAAAGCCCATGACACTGAACGCATCTTTGCACCACCAGAGGCTGTGCGGCAAAACCAACCTCGTTTTCGAGGGATTCGATAAAATTTACCAGGCGCCAGATATCGGCTTCACCCAGCACATCGCGAAATGACGGCATGTCGCCCTTGCCTTCAGCAATCTTCCAGGCAAAGGTCCCTACAGACTGCTTCCCCGCGAGACGTAACAGATTGGCCGGCTGGCCGCTGATAACCTGCCCGATAACGCCGCCCCCTTCACCCCAGTAGCCATGGCAACCCTGACAATGGAGGAAGAAAAGCCTGCCGCCCTGACGTACCGAATCGACATCGTAGCGAATCGGATTCGCACGTTTTGCCTCCATCTCGGGAACGACCCATGCTGTTCCCCCACCCCGCGGTTGCGCAAACACGACCGAAAATGTCGAGACATATATCATGCCGGCTACAGTCAACACCAAGGAATGTTTGGTTCTGGGCGCCCTGAGGAATTTGAATAACATGCGCTTCATGGCGTAAAACAAGCTCGTCAAAAGACTTTATCCCAACATCATAGCACCGTATTCCTTTCACCTTATCTTGAGTAAAAAAGTCGACCAGGAAAAGCAGCGCAAAAATCTTGAGCTGAAAAATTATTCTCGGCAAGGGTAACTCAATCAGTGTTAACAGGTACCAGCAACACCCTTCCCCGAAGTCGCCCTTATCTGGCAATACTCATTCTAATCTCCACCCTCAGGTGCTGGTATTTCCATTCACCGCCAATTTTCACATAATCATCGTTGTATTTAGCAGCCATCCAGATGGCTTTATCATTTTTGGCGAACGTCCAAGGACCCATGATATACCAGACACCTGTGGCCCGATCGCCATCGACTTCAATGATAGGGTTGGTGATGTTGTGCTGGGAAAAACTGAATTGTTCGCGAAAACCGGCAAAGAGCTGTCTTATCGCCCCGTGTCCTTTGGCCTGACCAAACTCGCCACCCTCCCAGATACCATCTTCGGCAAACACCGATGCAATGCGCTCCGGATTGTGTAAGTCGTCGCAGATATCACAGTAACGTGCCTTCAGCTGTTTTATGGCTTCGATATCCTCGAGCCGCGCGATACGCTGTTCAAGCTCTATTAGTTCCATCGATATTAACCCCGCTAGATGTATTTTTCGTTCCCGGATTTAAACCGGATTCCTTGCGCCCCACAACTCGCGGGCTTTCGACATATTGCCGGCAAGCTTGGTTTATTCAGCGATGGCTTTGTGGTAGTTTGTTGTCAATACAACCGCTTATAAGCAAAACAGATAACATCAAATGGGTACGGAGGGTAAATCCAAAATGATGCCAACCCCAAAAAACTTTCCGCTGGCCAGCCTGGTCGCCGTGGCACTGACGATCTCGGCCTGTTCCGAAACGGAAAACAAGGCAGCCAAAAACGGCGACGCGACAACCGATTCAGCAGCAGCAGAAAGCGCTGCGACAAATACGACCGGCTACCAACCTGCTCGGACTTCTTTCGGGCAGCCGGACTTTCAGGGCGTCTGGGACTTCCGCACCCTGACCCCTTTGGAGCGTCCGCGAGAGCTGGGCGATAAAGCGACATTCACCAAGGAGGAACAAGAAGCCTTTCGGGAAAAGGCCATCCAGACTGTCGATGTCGATGCCCTGCGCGAAGAAGCTGAAGCCACCCAGGATGTCGAGGGTGCTTACAATGCATTCTGGATGGACTATGGCACAGAAATGAACGAGGATCGGCGCACTTCTCTTATCGTCGATCCACCCAATGGTCGCCTGCCGGAGCTTACGCAAGAAGCTATCGACGGCATGAAAAACGCCACTATCAGAAATCACCCGGTACGCGAGTTGTTTTCCATTGGACTCGTCGATTTCAGGCCCGTGGGCCCCGAGGTTCTAGGTCTTTCAGAACGCTGCCTACAAGGCTTTAATGCAGGGCCGCCCTTAACACCAAGCGCCTACAACAACAACCTGAGAATCGTACAAACACCGGACCACGTGGTTCTGGTCACGGAAATGATTCACACCGCGCGCGTTATACCGCTCGATGGGAGTAGCCACCTGCCGAAAGAGATGCAGCGCTGGTCGGGTGATTCCCGCGGACGCTGGGAGGGCAACACACTGGTCGTAGAAACCAATAACTTTACTGGTAAAACTCCAACGTTCCAGCTACCGATCGACCTGCAGAATCAAGATCGCAACGGCTCAGTGGGTTCCGCCGCGAATATGCACCTGATCGAGAAATTTACCAGGGTCAGCGATGATACCCTGCTGTACGAGTATACGCTTAATGATCCCAAAACATTTGTCGACCCGTTCACCGTAGCCATTCCTCTGAAGGCCACCGATGCGCAAATTTATGAATATGCCTGTCACGAAGGCAATTACGGCATGCGCAACATGTTAACTGGTGCCCGACAGGCGGAAAAAGAAGAGGCCGCGGCCGCCGTCAACTAGCACCAACTGCTCTCCACGGCGGCCCCCTGGTAAACAAGGCCGAGTGGGCGACAGCAACAAGAGGACGGACAAAAAAAGGCCGACTGTAAAGTCGGCCTTTTTTATGGCGCCGACCTCGAAGCTAACAAAGCCTCGATTACCTCATTCTGTTGAAAGATTCCGAATCCAGAGCGGTAAAAGGAAGGTCCAAAGAACGCCGGTAGCACTACCGACAAAATTAACCTGGGGAATCAGTACATAGCCGATTAATCACCAGGCTCGTAATTAATAGGTAGAACCCCTAATAGGTGACTTGTCGTCACATAGGCGGGGCGTTGGCCAGCTGAATCAAGTCGATGGCACTCATTACCTGAAGCGTCCAGAAGACTGCCCATCCACTCAAAATAATAGCCGAAATACCGGCGGCCACCATACCGAATGTTTTATTGTTCATCAGTTCATTGTCCGCTAGTTAAAACTTTGATCGTGAGCACTGTTCGCACCGCCGGCGGTTTACTTTAGGAGAACCCGATCCATCGACCGCTTGCGGAAACGGTGAACCAGATAACAAGACTCGTTACGGCAACCATTTTCACCACCCACGGTTGTACGGCTTCCGCGGCAATTGCCCCGCCAGGCTCCAGCCCCGAGAGTTCCGCCCGTCGATATATAGGATTACGAATAAGGTACATATAAGCCAGACCCATCGCCAGGCCCGCCATTTTTGCCCAGTAGAAAGTATTGAAATAAAGTTTCATCGCAATCGCCGACGCCTCGTATACGCCTGACAACACGATTGTCACCAGCGCGATCTTGATCCATTTTCCTGTGTTATCGATAACTTTTTGACTCGGCACTTCCCGTAGCAACACATTCAGCATGCGTAAGTCGCCCAGCAGTATCATGCCGACAAGCATTACCATACTGGCAATATGGAAGGTTTGCACAATGGCAAACAGGCCAGCATAGGACTTGGAGAAATCGGCCAGCATGGACGTGTCTAGCCATTCAAAAATAAACAGTAAATCCATCATCATCTCCTGACGGAGTAATCGCTATCGAAATCGTTGTAATCTGCAACCTTCTATCATCGGCACGTGCGATGATACTTCGGTGGCACTACTGCTCGAAAGCAGCGAGCTCGTTTACACAACCAGCAGCCCAGTACATAAAATGCGGCATTTCCTTGTGGCAATCCCACCAGTCGTAAGCCATCATGCGCCCTGCAGCGATAACACACAGCCAGAACGTCAGCGATAATCCCGCACCGACCCGAACTTTCTTCGGCGGTGACGGGTCGTAATCCCAGGTCAGGGGCCGCTGCCGTGTCATTCGGCGAATAATCATCGCATTGATTCCAGCCGCTATAAGCAGAATTACTTTCACGCGAAAAAATATACTTTGCGTCGAGCGCACCGGAATCGCGTAAAACAGTAGCACCCCGGAAATAATCATCACGATAAACCCCAGCATCATGGGCTTGTCGAGACGATCAACTAACGTCGAAGCGGGAATGTTCTTGAAGCCAACCCCGAGCAGGCGCAGATCAATGACAAGTAGCATGCCGAGAAAAACCGTCAAGGTAAGCACGTGGGTTGATTCCACCCATCCGTACATATACAAGGATTCGTGCAAATTTGTGCTCGATTCGAAGGTATCGAGCCAGGAAGCAAACTGGTACAGCCACTCGTTCAGCACTGTCTTCTTTCCCCCAAAACGACGCTATTATTTATTTTACAATTCTGTTGGCGCGGCCATGTTACAGCAAATAAGCCCATAATGGCGAGATTGGAGCTTGATCTACCGCAACCACCGCCGCCACCGTGTTGCATTTGCATTTGCATTTGCA
>DJFY01000068.1:10943-11407 GCA_002431545.1 Cellvibrionales bacterium UBA5860
TTGCATTTGCATTTAAAGCTTAGAACCGGCCGCGCCAAACCGGGATTGACCTCGTCGGCGTCTTACCTGGCACGGCTGGAGATCAATAAAAAATAAAGTGTAGGCTATTTCCAAACGACAGTAAAAATAAGCTATGCTTTCGCTCTACATAAATTAATAACGTGCCAATAACGAAGAATCAGGGGGACACTGATTGTGAAGTCAACATGTAAGACAACACCGGTACGGACCGGACTCACAGCGGCACTGCTATCAATTCTTTTCGTCGCCGCGCCCTCATTTGCTGAAGACAAGGCATACAAAGCGCCCCGGGCTGCCGACGGCGTACATCCGGACCTGAACGGCATCTGGCAGTCAATCAACGAAGCCAATTACGACGTGGAAATGCACATGGCTCGCCCCTCTATGGCGCTCAGAGACGGTCCGGCCGGCCCGATCCCTGCGAAAGAAACGCTCAAACTAGG
>DJFY01000068.1:11661-12343 GCA_002431545.1 Cellvibrionales bacterium UBA5860
CAGTACCACCCAGCATGGGCGTGGTCGAGGGCGGTAAAATTCCCTACAAGCCCGAGGCATTGGCGACAAAGCGCGAAAACCAGAAGCACTGGCTCGAGCGCGACCCGGAGATCAAATGTTATTTGCCTGGCGTGCCGCGCGCGACCTACATGCCCCACCCATTTCAGATTTTTCAGGGCGACAACTCAGTACTATTTACATACCAATACGCTGGCGCTGTCAGGGACATCTACATGAAAGACCCGGGCCCGGCACCGGTGGATAGCTGGATGGGCCAGTCTGTCGGCTCATGGGATGGCGACACACTGGTAGTTGAAGTGACCGGCCTTAACGATAAAACCTGGTTTGACCGCTCGGGCAATCATCACAGCGACCAGTTGAAAGTCGTCGAACGCTACACCCCAATGGGCCCGAACCACCTGCATTACGAAGCGACGATTACCGACCCGGAAACATTTACCAAACCCTGGAAAATAAGTATGCCCTTGTACCGGCGCATGGAATCCAATGCCCGCCTGCTCGACTTCAAATGCGTCGAGTTCGTCGAGGAACTACTGTATGGTAAATTTCGCAAAACACCGCTCAACTAACACTGACGGGGCCGCCAGTCCGGGTGTTGCGAAACATTTCACCAACAGGCGGTTTACTTAGATACGGTGAAAAGGGATCCCGGCCAGACCCG
>DJFY01000068.1:12633-19267 GCA_002431545.1 Cellvibrionales bacterium UBA5860
GGATAAACGGATAAACGGATAAAATAGTCGAGTGAATTAACTTTAAAACGGAGGTTTCTCCTATGTCTCTTACTTTCAAACAAATAGCAACCATCGCCAGCTTCGTCATTGCCGCGCTGGTTCCTGCCCAGATCAACGCGCACCACGCCTTTGGCGCGGAGTTCGACGCCAACCGGCCGCTGACACTGCGTGGCAAGGTGGTCAGAATCGAATGGGTGAACCCTCACGCTTGGTTCATTATCAACGTCGAAAATGATAGTGGCGAAGCGGAAGAGTGGTGGATCGAAGGCGGCACACCAAACACCCTGCTGCGTCGCGGTATACACAAACGTTCAATTAAAATCGGCACAGAGTTGCTTATCGAAGGATACCAGGCCAAGGACCGCTCAAACCGCGCCAATGGCCGTAACATGACGCTGGCCAGCGGCCAAAAACTCTTTATGGGATCTTCCGGCACTGGCGCACCACAAGACGGCGCAGACCCGACAGAACACTAATCTGGAAGCCACTGTGTGAAGCGTTTACTCGGCATAATTCCCGCTCTCTTCCTGCTGGCCTCCTGCGGCCCGCAGGAGGCCCCGGGGACGAAATCTTCCGACCTACCATTTAAGCCAACTGGCGATGCGCTGCATTTAATGGAGTGGGTACTGGAGCCGGCCGCAGATCACATCTGGGATTCTGCCGGCGAAATCATCACTGCTGAAGGCGTCAGAGACCTTCGCCCCACTACCGAAGAAGGCTGGCTGGCGGTGCAACACAGTGCTGCAGTGGTCGCCGAATCCGGCAACCTGCTACTTATGCCGGGTATCGCGCGCGACTCGGGGGACTGGCAGGAAATCTCACTGGCCATTGTCGATGCGGGCTTGCGCGCCAAAGCGGCAGCTGAAGCACAAGACGCTGATGCGCTATTCGAAGCGGGCGGACACCTGTACCGCGTCTGCGTCTCCTGTCACGCGATCTATATCCAGGGTGAGGCAAAACCCGATATCCTGGGGCCGGAGAGGTCTGAATAAGCTTTCCTCAAAAGGCCTAGTGCACTAATCCACCCAAGGTCCCGTCCTCCTGACAAACAGCCCAATTTTAGCTCAGGGGGCTTCTTTGACTCAGGGGGCTTCTTGGGCTCAAGGGGCTTCGGCAAAAACCCGCTCTGATACATCGTTTTCCCGAAACTCAAGGCTAGCCGTAAAAAAGCCCGAAGCCTTGATCTCAACGGTAACCGTTTCTGCCCCGCGATTCGCCCAGTACCAGCCGTGTATACCGCCAAATGGCGCCGTGAATGCGCCTTTTTCTTCCAACCCTTTACCCGCACTATAGGATTTCTCGGTCTCGTCAAGGCCTTCTTCAGGCTCACCGTGAAAATCGAACGACACTGGGCCGCTCGCCGCCCAGTGGTACACCACGACGCCGCTCTCCTCCAGCCGATACTTGTACTCGACAAATTCATAGGGCAGCAACTCGAAAGACACGCTGTCGGTCTGATAACCGGCACTTTGTTTGTTTAAAGTGCCAACAGTTGGGCCCACCTCTGAAAGGCCTCTGATGCCGAGAGTTTCACCAATACCGGTCGGATCCCGATTAAACTCGGCAGGCAGAATAAAAATAGTCAGTATTGCGGCCGCAAGAAGAATAGCAACCAGGGTCGCCAAGGCAATATTTTTACGGCTCTGATCCGTATTTTCAGCGCCAGTCGGCGCGTGTTCTGAACTACCCTTCATAAATCCTCCCTCAACCCCATAAATAACCGGCGAACTGATATCCCGCCAGGGTGAAACCCAAACTCATTAATACCGTGTTCGCGACAAAGGCGTGCCGCTGAAAACTGTTCTGCCGGCGCCACTGACCCAGCAATACGAGAATGCACAGTAGCGCCAGGGCCTGACCGATCTCCACGCCAATATTAAAATTCAGCATATTCATCACCAGGCTGTCTTTTGCCAGCGACAGTTCCTGCACTTTGGTGGCCAGCCCCAAACCATGGCATAGACCGAATACCAGCACCGCGATCCTCGAATCGATCTGAAATCCAAACCACCGTCTGAACCCACCGATATTTTCAAACGCCTTGTAGACCACCGAAAGTCCGATAACCGTATCGATCAGATAAGCGTTGACACTGACATTACTGAGCACGCCAGCCATCAGTGTGATGCTGTGCCC
Source organism: Cellvibrionales bacterium UBA5860 (assembly GCA_002431545.1). Taxonomy (GTDB): domain Bacteria; phylum Pseudomonadota; class Gammaproteobacteria; order Pseudomonadales; family Porticoccaceae; genus HB2-32-21. The sequence goes on from DJFY01000068.1 coordinate 14,791, forward strand.
GATGGTAAACAGCGTGACGAACAACAGGATGTCCCGCAAACGGCGCAGGAAAAACACCACACCGAGCAGGTATAGCAGATGATCGTAACCGGTAACCATGTGTTTGGCACCGAGATACAAAAACGGTGCGGGCGCCGAACCCGTTAGACCCTGGACAAATTGGGCATTGGAATCCGATATATTGTGGGCAAAAGCAAACGCCGGGGCCGTCAACAAAACGACAACAGCGAACCTGAGCACCACAGACAACGACAGGACGTCGGCAAGTAGGCGGCAATTTACCCTGCGGCGAGAAGACAATGATTCAGACATGGCTCGATACCGCACCGGCCTACAAGGCCAGAGCCAGGCCAATGGCTGCCCAGGTTTCGTCCCCCATACCGTCTTTCGCCACGTCTCTGAGCGCCCAGCTGTGGGCGATGGCGCCGACAATCTCCACCTGTTCGGTCAGGGGAAAAGTCCAGTCGAGCCCGACCTGGATATGGTTGGGGCCATCGTAATCTTTACTGGCGTAACCGAAGTCCACTCCCTCCAGCACGTAGGGCTCAATAACCAACTGCCCCGAACACAGGGTTATCTCAGAGCGCAGGGAAAGCTCCAGAAAAGCGCCATCCGCTTCGGTCGAATAAGTGTAATCGATGGCAGGCGTTAACCACGGCAGGCCGGCCCATGCCAGGCCAGCGGCCAGTTCGTTATCTTTTTCGCCGTCTTCGAGGAATTCGAGACGGGTATATGCCAGGTAACCCTCCAGCGCGCCAGCGGAAAAACCCTTCTCGAGGAAAATATTAACCTCGTCGTAGGACTCGCTGTCGCCCGTTGCCAACCAGACGCCGACAGCAGCACCGCGCCATTCGGCAGCTCCCTCCAGTGACAGCAATCCCCCATTACCCAGGTTGTCACGGCCCTCCGTAATGTACTTGTTTTGCCAAAGACCGGTGACAGCAAATTCTGCTGTCTCGCCGGCGCGAGTGGGTACGGTTACGAGCACGACTACCAGACAAGCGAAGTTCGTCGCATATCGACGTCTAGGCATTATATTTTTTCCTTCTCCCCGCCCCTTCCCAAGGGGTTTTATTATTCTCGCCCAAGCGACCAGTGATTAAACGTCGCGGTCCTCAACGCTCCGCTCGAGCCGGCAGGATTCATCGGGCCATTCTACCTCAAGCGTAGAATGAAAAATTCCTTTTTTATCGACTAACGTTCTAAAGTCCCTTTTAAGCTTCATATATTCTTCGGCATTCAGTACCTTTTGTGCAACCACATGCACAGCCAACACCGAGTGTTCTCCATCGAGAGACCACACGTGCAAATGGTGCGCCGAATCGACGAACTCGATATCTTCTATCTCGCGGCCAATCTCCGCGATATCCAGCTTTTCGGGCGCGGCTTGCAAAAAAATAGGCACGATATTTCTCAGTTGCTTGACCACATTCCGCAAAATGTAAAGTGTGATCAACACCGCCAGGATCGGATCCAGCACGTGTAAATCGGTGAACATCAGAAGCACCGCGACAGCGAGAATGGCCAACCAGCCCAGTACATCCTCGAGAAAGTGCAGAGCAACGATACGTATGTTCGCACCCTCGCCCTGCATCAGGCGGTACATCGCAAACCCATTGACGGCAACACCGATCACTGCCAATGCGGCCATGCCCTGGGCGTTGGACGGCTCCGGCTGCAGTATCCGCGGAATCGCCTGGCTCAGAACAAAGAGCGAGCTAACCACAAGTAGCAGCGCACTAATCGTCGCGCCCAACAGCGTGAAGCGCCGGTAACCATAGGTGTATTTTTGCGTTGCGTCGCGATCCGCTATCGACTGGAAATACCAGGCCTGCGCCAGGGCAAAGGAATCACCGAGATCGTGAACAGCATCGGCCAGAATCGCGGTACTGTTGACCCATAAGCCACCGACGAACTCCAACGCGGTGAAACCGAGATTGGCAAAAAAAGCCAGCTTGATATTGCCAACGGCCGTGTGGGTGTGATTTTTAGACACAGACCAACCAGGTTTTAATGCCTAACTTCGCGCCAACACCCAGCGGTGAACTTCACTCGGGCCATCGTAGATTCTGAAACAACGAATGTCCCGATAAATCCGCTCGATCACCGTATCGGTACAAATACCCTTGGCGCCCAGCACCTGCATCGAACGATCGACAACACGCCCCAGGGCCTCCGAACAGTGCACCTTGCACATGCTGGTTTCCGCCTGCGCCTTATCCCCCTGGTCTAGCAACCAGCAACCGTGCCATGTCATCAAACGAGCGGTCTGCAGATCGATCTTATTGTCGGCGAGCTGAAAGCCGATCCCCTGGTGCTCGATAATCGCCTTGCCAAAGGCTTGCCGTGTACGCGCGTATTCCGTGGCGATATCGTGCGCCCGCTGCGCCGCGCCCAGCCAACGCATGCAGTGTGTCATTCGGGCCGGCCCCAGCCGCACCTGGGCGTAGCGAAAACCCTTACCCACCTCGCCGAGAATCTGGCTGGCCGGAATGCGCACGTTGTTGTAGTCCACTTCGCAATGGCCACCGGGCGAATTGCTGTCGATGGTATCCAGCATGCGCACCATTTCGATGCCGGGCGTATCGGCATCAGTCATAAACATGGTAGCGCCGACATCGTTGCCTTCGTGATCGAGCGTCTTGGCCATGATGATGTGAAAACCCGCCCCCGGCATGCCGGTGATAAACCACTTGCGGCCGTTGATGAGGTAATCGTCGCCATCCGGCGTTGCGGTGGTTTTCATCAACGAGGGGTCGGAGCCGGCACCACCATCGGGCTCGGTCATGGAAAACACCGAGCGCGATTCCGCCGCCACCAGCGGCTTCAACCAGCGCTCTTTTTGCTCGGGCGTAGCCACCTGGTGCAGCAGATTGGTATTGCCCTCATCCGGCGCCTGAATGTTCATCGCCAGCGGACCCAATGTCGAATAGCCGGCAGCTTCAAAGACCACTGCCATGGCACGGTGGTCCAGACCCAGGCCGCCATACTCTTTTGGCGCGTGGGGCGACAGCAAGCCAGCTTCTCTGGCCTTGGCGCATAGCTCAAGACGCAAGTCATCTGTGGGGCCGTGATACTCCTGCCGGGCATCGCTTTCGTAGGACATCACGACGTTATGGATGAACTCGCGCGTGCGCGCCTGCAGCGCCTGGAGATCAGCAGGCAACTCGAAATCAATCATAGAATTTACCTTGTATAAATTATGTAACCTATTAATTTAAATCAATAATTACGATATAAGCTCTACAGCGCGCTCATAGAATCTGGTTACCGTATGGGCAAATTCTTCCCACATAGGGTCGATACGCTGTTGCTTGCGATGCAGGCGCACGTTGAGGCAGGCGATGGAACCGAGCTGATAGGCCGCCAAAGCCTGATACCAATGGATGCTGTCAAAGCGCCGCCCCATGCCCTGTTGGTAAATATCGGCCAGCTCCTCGGGTAACACCGGCGAACAGGGTTTAATATTGTCAGTCCAGAATGTGGTGTCGGCGCAGAACATCAGCCAGCCAATGTCCTGCTGCACCGCGCCGATGCGCACTAGCTCCCAATCAATAACACCCTGAAGTTCACCATTGTCGTAAAGTGCGTTACCGGGCTGGTAGTCACCGTGGACGATACCAATAGGGTTGGCATCCGGCATGGTCGCCTCCAGCGCCTCTCGGGCGCGGTCGGCAGCGGCTATCCACTCGGGCTCCAGGGCCTTGGCATAGATCGGCTGCCAGCGGGAAATTTCCTCGGGCAATGGCCGCGGACTTTCCCAGTTGGGCAGTTCCCGCTGCCAGTCGACCCGGTGAATTTTTGGCAGCACTTCGGCAAGCGACCGCCACATGGGGGCCACCCTGTCCGGACGCAGGTCAAACGAGGGGTCGGGATCCCAGATAAAGAACTCCCGGCCCTTGAGCTTTTCCATCACCACGTAGGGCACTTCGAATTCATCCTCGTCGGGCGAGGCAAACGGCACCGCCGGCACCGGCAACCCAGCACCATGTAGCGTATTGAGCAAGGGTGCCGTCCGGTAGACATCGGTATTGCCCTCCCGGCGCACGCCCTTGGGGGCCAGCTTGATGATGTAGCCGCCAAGTTGTTGGCCGGTTTCGTCAAACACATCGAAGCCGTAAGTCAGGCCCGCATGGCCACCGAGCATGGGCTCGACATTTTCCATACGCGCCAGCTCGCCAAAGTGACGCACGACAAATTTACCCAGGTAGGCGCGCAACTGATCGTCGACGCCGGGTCTCTCTTGATCCGCGGCCTGTTTTTGCTGCTCGTTACTCATCTGTTCTCCACTTTTCCCGTATGCCCCGTTTTTCCCGGCCTGGTGCGAATCGCAGATCATCTGATACCAATCGGGAGACATGCCCGTAAGACACGCCCCTCAGCCGCCCTGCTGCTTTCGACGTACCATGCCAGGCAAACAAACTTAAGAATACCATCGAACATCAGAGCGCCCATAAAGCCCCCACGCATCACGGCA
>DJFY01000068.1:19274-22476 GCA_002431545.1 Cellvibrionales bacterium UBA5860
CAGCCGAACCCATTAATCGTTTCCTTTAAGGATTGATAGAATTTGGCTATCGGCGTATCTCGAATAGCGCTTAGAAAACACCCTCTCTTTATATTAATGGAATTTACTAATTTCAGCCGCGCCGGCTTTTCCTGAGGAGTACAGACGGGGAAGCTTACGTATCGACCCCAGAGCATACAACTGCTGAGCGTAGCAACAGCACACCGCAACTTGAGACACTTATCAAAATTGCCGATGTATTACAGGTCACACTTGATGAGCTGATTGGTCGTATACCGCCCAGCGAGGAAGTCAAACTCAAGAACTACGAGCCACACAGGCTGTGTCAGCAAGCCGACAATCTGCCAGACGCCGATCAGCAAGCGCTGATTTTGGTGGTTGATAGTATTGTGAAGAAAAGCCAGATAGCCAAGGTGATGGGGAAGGCGGCTAAGGGATAAAAACAGACTGCCAGAAACACAAAACCCAGCCGGTGGCTGGGCTTCGTAATTAGCTATAACCCTTTTGCTACCTTTAAAAAAAAGTAAATAACCATGCCAATAACAAGATACAACAACACGTTTAGACCGACAGCAACAAACCACACATAGACCACATCACTTAAAGGCTTTTCTTCAGACCCCAAAGACATTAATGCAAAAGATCCTGGCTAAAAAAAAAGTACCAGTACATTATTTATTGCCTTACCAAACAGCAGCACCATAAGCGGCATAATCAGAGATGCAGCAATCCATTTAAGCGCATATGCAGTCATGGTGAATATTCCAACATTCTTATCAGTTATTGACCACTGTACCAAGCGTTGAAAGAGACTGAAATTTCGTGCTGTCAGGTTTAAACAAAGCTAGAAAATAGTCATTCTTAATTATCGTTAAATGGGGTAAGAAGACTTTCAGCTTCACTTTGTCTGAGAAAGCGTGAAAACAACTCAACCCCATCTTCAATATCATCATCGATAGGAAATACACGTTCTATTTAATAAAACACCCATTTAATATTGACTCCATCTGCTGCTGTAAATTCAGACTCGTTTTCTCTCGCATGTTTTTCCGCTTTATCCTTGGCTTCATCTTCATCTATCGCTGAAACCAGAATAATTCGTTCTTCCCAAAGCGGTGACTGGGAGTCACCACGTTCACTTCGGTACATAAGGTTAACTGAGTAATACATAGGGCTCATCTGATTAATCGGTAAAATTTGTCGAAACTCATGCAGCACATACCTTCAATAGTGAAATCTTCGGTTTTCGGACTTAAAAATCCGGCAAATGAACAGAATTTCTGCGCTGTGTATGGGATTTCTCCCTTTATTTCAGCAACTCAGGCACAACTTGCCTGAAAGCCGAGCGTATTTCACTTCAATAGCGTCTCGTTTGCGATCACCAGGTTGCTCAACGCGCAGGCCAAAAACAGACGATGAGCGTTTTTATCCAGCCCACGATATCTCACTTTGGAGAACCCAAACTGACGTTTGATAATACCGAACTGGTGTTCCACTTTGGCTCTGACGCGGGATTTGTTTCTGTTCCTGGCGAGTTCCGCTTCGGTCAACTTCCGGTTGTGGCTGCCCTTTGCTTGAGTAAAGTCTCTGGCCCTGGGGGCATAATCTGTGATTGCTTGCCTCTGACCGCTGTACGCGGCGTCTCCCCACACGGGGGTTTCCTCCCCATGGAGAAGATCGGGCAAAACCTGGTAATCATGTACATTGGCAGACGTCGTGACCATGGAGTGAATGAGCTTGGTGCGACTGTCGACACCGATGTGGGCCTTCATGCCGAAGTACCACTGATTGCCTTTGCGCGTTTGGCGCATCTCAGGATCGCGTGCTTTCTTTTTGTTCTTGGTGGAACTCGGGGTGCTGATGATGCTCGCATCAACGATCGTTCCACGGGACACCTTCATCCCGTTTTCCTGCGGATACTGATTCACCAGGTGGAGGAACTTGCAGATCGTGGTCTCGTCTGGCACAGGCCCGCGGCCGAGGTCGATACCGGTGGGCCGACGCCCAGCCCCCTTCGGCTTGGGGTAGAACGGCTCGATAACTTCGATCAGTTCCTTCCAGGGGATGACGGAATCCATTCCCTCCAGGAACTGCTCCTTACGAGCCTTCTCCCGGTACTTCTCGAAGCCGCCTTCAGAAAAAGAATCTTGGCGCATCAGACCCTGTTCTTGGTTGTGGAGCTGCCTACTATGAACCAACATTGGAATTAATCAGAGATTCCTTAAGAATACTATCGAGCATCAGAGCGCCCTTAAAGCCCCCACGCATCACGGCACGTTGACTTGCCACGGAGCGCCCTGTAATAGTGAGCCAGTAAATTTCTGATCATAACTTTCCCGCAAACCTATTCGACAGGAGGCAGTATGAGTATTCAACACCGGCTGGTGGAATACCGGGACGGCGATACGCTACTGGAAGGCTATCTGGCCTGGGATGACAGCCAGAAAGAGCCCCGTCCGGGTATTATCATCGCCCATACCTGGCGCGGTCGCAGTCCGCTGGAGTGCCAGCGGGCGGATCAACTCGCCAAACTCGGCTACGTTGGCTTCGCGCTCGACATGTACGGCAAGGGCAAACTGGGTAACAGCCCGGAGGAAAACACCGCGATGATGCAGCCACTAATGGATGATCGCGCCGCCCTACAGAAGCGGATGGGTGTTGCTCTCGATATCGCCCGCGAGCAACCGGAAGTCGATGCCACGAACATGGCGGTCATGGGTTATTGCCTGGGCGGCCTGTGCGCACTGGATCTGGCCCGCACCGGCGCGGATTTAAAAGGCGCCATTAGTTTTCACGGCTTATTCGACGCCCCCGGCAACATCGGCAAGCCACAAATCAAAGCTAAGATTCTGTGCCTGGACGGACACGACGACCCTATGACTGGCAACGACAAGGTCGTCGCCCTGCAACAGGAACTTACCGAAGCCGGCGTCGACTGGCAGTTGCACACCTATGGCGATACGCTACACGGCTTTACCAACCCTGAGGCGGATATGCCCGAAATGGGTATCAAGTACAATGCCGTAGCCGACCGTCGCTCGTGGGTCGCGCTGACAAATTTCCTGGCAGAGATTTTTTAGGGTTTCAGGCCACGGCCTGCCGCCGCGGGCCGATTTCCTCCTACCTTCGCAGGGTAAGCAGGCCGGGGCGGGGCACAAAACTCCTCGTCTTTCAGGGGCGCGCTCCACTTCGCGCTTCACTT
>DJFY01000068.1:22710-25109 GCA_002431545.1 Cellvibrionales bacterium UBA5860
CACTTCGCGCTTCACTTAAAGAACCGCGAGTTACAGGCATTTTGGGCAGGCTGAACTCTTGATAAGACATGCCGCCGGCAATTGTCGCGTAATGTTTTTCATCTGATTTTATCTAAGGCATCGACCGAATGTATTACGGCTGGATACTGCTCGGCACTATCAGTGTCAATTACATGATTTGTGTCGGCGCCGTGTTTTACGGGCTCAGCGTCATGATGCCAGCGATGCTGGCCGACCTGCAGTGGACCCGGGCCCAGGCCACCACTGGTTTCGCCATCCTGTCATTGGTCATTGGCGTGACCGGCCCCTTCATCACCGCGCTGATGAAAAAAACAGGTGCCCGAACCACGATTATCATCGGCGGTTTCGTCACCGCCGCTGCGGCGGTGACAATTTACGCCTACCACACACTCTATGTTTACTACCTTTGCACCGTGGTGCTGGGACTGGGTATGACCATGCAGGCCGTACTCCCCGGCACACAACTGGTTACCCAATGGTTTGACCAGCGACGCTCGCTGGCACTGGGCGTATTCATGGCCTCGGGAGGGCTGGGCGGCGTCGTCGGCGCACCCACATTCAACGCCCTGATTCTGTATTTCGGCGACTGGAGACCCGGCTGGCTGTTTGTCGGTGGCGTCGGCCTGTTTGCCTCTCTCCTGAGTGGCCTTCTTATTCGCGAACGCCCGGAGGACGTCGGACAAACCCTGGACGGCATCGATACCAGCACCCATGCCACCGGCGGGCAAGAAAAGACCTTGGCCCGAGTCTATAAAACCAGCCGCGAATGGACGGTGCGCGAAGCTTTTGGCGACACGACCTACTGGATCATTCTCGTTGCGGGCTCCCTGGCTGTGACCGGCCATATGATCGTCAACAGTCAGCTGGTGCTGCACGCCAGCGATCTCGGCATGAGCGCGGCTGTAGCCGCCGCCGCACTCGGCGTTCAGGGCATGTTCACCACCGGGGGCCGTTTCCTATCGGGGCTGCTCGGTGATCGCGCCATCGAACCACGCTGGCTGTTCTTCCTGGGCATGGCCTCTGAATTCACTGGCATGTGCATTCTCACCAACGCCCACAACCCCTTTCTGTTGTACACGGCGGTCATTTTGTTCGGCCTTGGTTTTGGCCTTGGCCTGGTCGGCTCGACCGCCATGCTGGCTAATCACTATGGCGCGAAAAACACACCCACTCTGCTCTCTTATCGCATTATGCTGAGCACGGTGCTGGGCGCGGTCGGTGTGGTGCTTACCGGTTATGGCGGCGACGTTTTTGGCGGTTACCGGGAAGTGTTCTATGTATTTTCCGCCTGCCTGCTGATCGGTACGTTACTGGTGCTGCGTATTCGCCTACCCGTGGAGGAAGCCGGGCGCCCCTCAAGCGATACGGTATAACCGGTGTCGAGCAAATTCACCACCGAGCGGCGATCGGCCGATAAACACAGGCTTAGGGAGCTGTCGTCTTTTGCTACGGCAGCGCTATGCTAGACTCCCTGGCGACCGGTTTATTCCTAGTTTTATTCTTTTTTCCAACTACCTCAATCAACGAGACGTGCTAATCGCGAGGCATACCATGAAAATCGAAAGGCTCTCCCTATGAAAATTGAAGGACTCGCCGCGATCGTAACAGGCGGCGCTTCGGGCATCGGTGCCGGAGTCGCCCGCGTGCTCAGCGGGGCCGGAGCGAAGGTCGCCATTCTCGATCGCAATGTGGAACCGGCGGAAAGCGCGGCGAAAGAAATCGGGGGTATTGCGCTGCCGTGCGACGTTGCCGACGATGCATCGGTACAACAGGCTATCGCCGGCGCGCGGGACATCCAGGGTCCTGCGCGAATCCTGGTCAACTGCGCCGGTATCGATACCGCGCGCAAGATCGCTAGTCGCAAATCCGGCGCGCATGCCATCGGCCCCATGCAACGCGTCGTCGACGTCAACCTGGTAGGCACCCTAAGCTGCTGCGCTCACGCGTCCCACGGCATGCTGGATCTGGAACCCCTGGATGAAGAAGGCGAGCGCGGCGTGCTGATCAATATCGCCTCGGTGGCAGCTTTCAATGCGCCCAACGGGCAGGCGGTGTACGGCGCCTCCAAAGCCGGCGTTGTCGGCGCAACCCTGCCCCTGGCGCGGGATCTCGCGCGCTACGGGATTCGAGTGGTCACCATCGCACCCGGGCTTTTTGACACACCATTGGCCGGCACGATGGACGAGGCGCTCACCAATCAGCTTCTGCGACGCAACCTGTTTCCCAAGCGCAAGGGCCGACCGGAAGAAATCGGCGCACTGGTACAGCATATCTGTGAAAATCAGATGCTCAACGCCTCGACCATTCGCATTGACGCGGGATTCTTTTAACTCGCAAATACAGGCTGCCGGGCCTACATCTAAGCCACGTAAGCCACG
>DJFY01000068.1:25375-33305 GCA_002431545.1 Cellvibrionales bacterium UBA5860
TAAGCCACGTAAGCCACGCGACTCAACAAGTAAGTCATGTGGCACAACAAGCTCTTTTTGAGGACACACCATGAAACTTGAAGGCGTAGCAGCATTCCTCACCGGCGGGGCTTCCGGCCTGGGCGCAGCCAGCGCCCGGGTACTGGCGGAGTCGGGCGCCAGCGTCGCCCTGCTCGATCGCAACATGACTCTGGCTGAATCACTGGCCAAAGAACTGGGTGGTGTTGCTATCGAGTGCGATGTTGCCGACCACGACTCGCTGTCGCGCGCGGTGGCCCAGGCCTGCGAGGCTATCGGGCCGCCGCGTATCGCCGTCAATTTTGCCGGCATCGACGTCAGCCGCAAAATCGCCAGCCGCTCGCAAGGCCCCCATCCTATCGAATCCATGCAGCGGGAAATCGATATCAACGTTATCGGCACCCTGGACGGTTGCGCCCTGTTTGCCGAACGCATGCTCGATCTGGAACCCTTCGAAGACGGCGAGCGCGGTGTATTGATCAATATCGCTTCCGGGGCAGCCTTTAACGGGCCTCCTGGACAAAGCGTGTATGCCGCTTCGAAAAGAGCCGTGGCCGGCGCCACCCTGCCCATGGCACGCGACCTGGCGCCCTACGGCATTCGCGTCATGACTATCGCACCGGGGTTTTTTCGCACACCACTAGCCGAAACCGTCGACAAAAAACACACGGACAAACTGATTTCCATGGTGCCCTTCCCCAAACGCTGGGGCGATCCGCGGGAAATCGGAGAACTGGTCAAGCACATCTGCCTGAATCGCATGCTCAACGGCGAGACGATCCAGATCGACGGCGCCATGCGCTAGCGGCCTCAGCCCGTATTTTCCGGCGAATAAATCGAGGTTAAAAATAATATCCTCCCTGTTAAACACCTGGCAAACAGGGACGTCTAATCACCAGAGGCCGCTGTGCAAAGAAGGCCCTGCTCGAAGAGACTCTCCAACTGGGCGGACCCCTCAATCGAGAGCACCTCTAACCGGGACATTCCCACGAAAATAACAGGGTCAGGAGATCCGTTGATGACAGAAGCCATTAACAGAAAAGCAAAGTACGAAATCGGCCGTGTGGTGAAGCACCGGTTGTTCCCTTTTCGCGGCGTGATCTTCGATGTCGATCCGACATTTAACAACACCGAAGAATGGTGGAATGCTATTCCTGAACACATTCGCCCACGCAAAGACCAGCCCTTTTATCACTTGCTGGCCGAAAATGACGAAACGACCTACGTGGCCTATGTTTCGGAGCAAAACCTGCTGCCGGATGACAGTAAAAAACCGGTAGAACACCCCCAGGTGAAGGACCTGTTCGACGACTTCGACGGCACCCACTATCGCCTGAAAAGCCATCGCAAACATTAGCGCAGAATGTAAGCAAACCGTGACCCGATATAAATCAGGCACTATCCTGTTACACAAAGCCAACAGGGGAGCAAAGCATGGGACCACTTGAAGGACTGCGCATCGTCGAACTCCAGGGCATTGGCCCGGGCCCTTTTTGCGCCATGATGCTCGCCGACCTTGGGGCCGAAGTCATTCGTATCGACCGCACAGGCGCTGCCGGTGGCCTACCCCGCGAGGAGCGCTACGACCTGCTGGCACGTGGCCGCCGCTCAATTCGCCTCGACCTGAAACACCCGCAGGGGCGCGAGCTCCTGCTCGATCTGGTGGCAAATTCCGATGGCCTGATCGAAGGCTTTCGACCCGGTGTGATCGAACGCCTCGGCATTGGCCCGGACGTCCTACTGGAAAAAAATCCCGCCATTGTCGTTGGCCGTATGACCGGCTGGGGACAGGAAGGCCCCATGTCGCACATCGCTGGCCACGATATCAACTACATAGCGCTTTCGGGCGCACTGTTCAATATCGGGCGTCCTGAAGCGCCACCGCCACCTCCGCTCAATCTGGTTGGCGACTTTGGCGGCGGCGGTATGCTGCTCGCTTTCGGTATGGTTAGTGCCATCCTCAAAGCCAAGCTCAGCGGCCAGGGACAGGTCGTCGACGCCGCCATGGTCGATGGCGCAGCGATTCTGAGCACATCTTTCTTTGGGCAACTTGCCCAAGGCAAGTTACGGGAAGGGCGCGGGAATCACCCTCTCAATGGCGCCTGTCATTACTACGACGCTTACGAATGCGCCGATGGCGAATACATTTCCATCGCGTCGGTCGAACCCCAATTCTATGCCGAATTAAAGCAACGCCTGGAGCTGGACGACGATGAGTTCGGCGTCCAGATGGACCCCAAAAGCTGGCCCCAGCAAAAAGCCAGACTAACCGAAATATTCCTCGGCAAAACCCGCGATGAATGGTGTGAGTTGCTGCAGGACAGCGATATTTGTTTTGCGCCGGTTCTGCGTTTTGCCGAGGCACTCGAGCACCCGCACAACGTTGCACGTCGATCCTTCGTTGAAGTCGATGGCATACCACAACCTGCGCCGGCACCGCGTTTCAGCGCCGACACCTGTGAAATAGCCCACCCCCCTGCGCAACGGGGTGAACACACGGACGAATTACTCAGCGAGTGGGGGTACAGCGCCAAAGAGATCGCCAGTTTTCACGACAACGGCGTGGTAAAAGGCGCAGGTAAATAACGCGCCTTTTTAAGAGCAGCCGTTATAGTCCCGATACGGAAAGCCGTTTTATTCCACTTTCCTGAGCACACACTGAACAGATTAACCAGTAACGCTCCCCGAGCGTCTTGCAAAGTCCGCCACCGTGACGGCAAGACCAGCCCACGACGATGCCGGGCGACCCGCCACCGGTCAATAACCAGCAAATTAATGTAACTATAGGGCTCAAGCCGCCCAGCCCTCGGCTAGCGGTACCCAGTGGTAGAGATTGAAATCGCGCCGGACAAACTTCCACTCCCCACCGACCCTGCGATAGATATCATCGTAGTGCCCACAGGCGGTCACCGCCTTGCCATCGTCGACCAGGCGAATTTCCACCGCGCACTGACCCGTGGCCTTGTCGCCGTCCACCTGGATAACATGATTCTGGATAAAGGGTTTTGGCGTCACGTCCTCGATTTTTTGCGTATAAAGTTCGGTCAGTTGCTCGCGCCCCTCGAAACACATCTGCGGCGGCATATTGAATACGCCATCCTCTGTAAACATATTGATGAGCGCTTGCGAATCCTGCGCGACGACCGCGAAACAATACTTCGCAGTGAGCTCCCGAATCGCATCTTTGTCTTCGAGTATTTGCAGGCGTTGTTCTGATGTGGCCACTGGCTAGTCTCCTGGTGTAGTTGAGTTGAGTAACGCTGTAATTTAAATACGCGGGCGAGCCGGCTCCGGCAAATCGGGCCTAGCGAGTAAGGATACTCAGCGTCGTCACCGCCGTGTCGTCCTCAATCCAGCCACCGCCATTCTGCGCCAGCCCGACTCGGGCGCCCTCTACCTGGCGTTCGCCGCAGCGCCCCCGCAATTGATCGGCGATCTCGACAATTTGCGCGCAGCCGGTAGCGCCCACTGGATGGCCCTTCGCCACCAGGCCGCCGCTGGTGTTGACCGGCACACGCCCGCCAAGCGTCATTTCGCCTTCGCGAATCATTTTTACGCCGTCTCCCGGCGGACACAGACCCAGTTCCTCCACATAGATCAATTCCGCCGGGGACGCCGCGTCGTGCAATTCGACCACATCGATATCCTCGGGACTGATCCCGGCCGCGTTATAGGCTTTGTCGCTGGCCCGGGCGTTACAGTTGGGGCCGCCCGGCATGCCGGATACGAGGGTAATTGTCTCCACCGTCACGGCGTCGCAGCCGCGCTTGCGGGCGAAGTCTTCCGAGCAGAACACCAGGACCGCCGCGCCGTCGCCGATAGGCGAACACATGGCAAGCCTCAGCGGGTCGATGATTGTTCTGCTGGCGAGAATCTCTTCGGCCGACAGCGGATTTTGAAACTGGGCCTTGGGGTTCATCGAGCCGAATTTGTGGGCCTTGGCGGCAACCAGGGCAAAATCTTCGGCCGTGGCTCCGGTCTGCTCCATGTATTTGCGCGCTTTGCCCGCGTATATATCCATAAAACCGGAGCGACCGGGCGCACTGCCTGCCTCCAGTGGATCGTCCGAGCCGGTCTCGGCCTTGATCTGTTCCAGATCCATCGCAGCGATCAGCGCCTTGAATGGCACGGTTTTATCGGCGTGGGTCATTTTCTCGGCACCGACGGCGATGGCAACTTCCGACTGACCGGAGGCCACCGACAGCCACGCCAAATGGGCGGCCGTCGAGGCCGAGGCGCAGGCATTCTCCACATTGATAATGGGCTTGCCCATCAACCCCGTTTCCCGCAGCGCCACCTGACCAGGAATCATCTCCTGACCAGTGAGCAGGCCTGCCGCGGCGTTGCCAAAAAAGACGCTATCGACCTCCTCGGCCGTAATACCCGCATCAGTCAACGCCTGACTCAATGCCTCACTAGTCAAACTGCGAATAGTGGCGTCGAGATATTTGCCAAAGTGGGTCATGCCGGTGCCGGCTATTTTTACTGTTCTCATCATTACCCCCGTGTTTTACCCCTGCCATCACGCTCTGCTTTGATTATGGCCCATCACAACGGCAAGTCCAGCCGAACTTGAGCGACGCCAGGCGCCCGCCCTCGACTCGCACACCACCACTGGCGGGCCACTACCTTCGATCCTTTAACAGTCGAGCCCGGGCGTAGGATAGCGCGGCGAAAGAGCGCCGACGCGATAAAAAAACACGATTTAAAAGGGACCACACATTTACCTGCTAAAGCTCCGGGAGGCCGCCAATAATTCGAACCGCCACCGGTTCGACCGCGGTAACTCCGTAGACACGACAACGATTGTGACACTGGGGTCCAGCAAGAGTAAAATCCAAAGTGTTTCCGACGATGCAAGGAATGGCGATATGAATGCACAGGCCCACCCGGCTTTCGAATTTTTGCGCAGCGAGCGAATCGAATCCCTGAATCTCGACGTCAGCGAATTTCGCCATATCGATACCGGTGCCCAGCACATCCATATCAGTGCCGACAACCAGGAAAATGTATTCCTGGTTGCCCTGAGAACAGTACCCCAGGACAGTCGCGGCGTCGCACATATCCTCGAACACACTGCCCTTTGCGGCAGCGAAAAATATCCAGTGCGCGATCCCTTTTTTATGATGATCCGGCGGTCGTTGAACACGTTCATGAACGCGTTCACAAGTTCGGACTGGACCGCCTACCCCTTTGCCAGCCAGAACAAAAAAGATTTCAATAATCTGCTCGATGTCTATCTCGACGCCGTATTTTTTTCGCGTCTGGATGCCCTGGATTTCGCCCAGGAAGGCCATCGCCTGGAGTTTGCCGACCCGGATAACATCTCTTCCGATCTGGTCTACAAAGGTGTCGTCTTCAACGAAATGAAGGGCGCCATGAGCTCCGTCCCTTCCACGCTGTGGCATACGCTCTGCAAGTACCTCTACCCGACGACAACCTATCACTTCAACAGTGGCGGCGACCCCGAGCACATACCCGACCTGACCTACGAGCAGCTCGTCAATTTCTATCGCAACCACTACCATCCAAGTAATGCGATCTTCATGACTTTTGGCGATATCGCCGCGACCGAACACCAGGCGCGCTTTGAGGAACACGTCTTTGCCCGGTTTGAACGCCTGGACAAACTCATCGCGGTCAACGACGAAAAACGCTATCTGGCGCCCCTAAACGTCGAGGAAGCCTATGCGCTCGATGAACCCGGCCCCACCGAGGAGAAGACCCATATCGTTATCGGCTGGCTGCTCGGCAAGGCCACCGACCTGCAGGCCTGCATGCAGGCGCATCTGCTCAGTAGCGTACTGCTCGACAACAGCGCATCACCGTTGCGCAAATTGCTGGAAACCACTGAACTTGGCTCTTCGCCTTCACCCCTGTGTGGCGTCGATGACTCCCAGCGAGAAATGTGTTTCGTATGCGGCATCGAAGGCAGCGAACCCGAGCACGCCGCGCGTTTTGAATCCCAGGTGCTGGACGTTCTCAAAGATGTCGCGGAAAACGGCGTGGCCTACGAGCAGGTCGAGGCGGCACTACACCAGCTCGAACTCAGGCAACGGGAAATCGGCGGCGATACCTATCCATACGGACTGCAATTGATACTTACGGCGCTCACCAGCGCGACTCATCGCGGCGACCCCATCGCCTTGCTCGACCTGGAACCAGTACTCGCGGACATGCGCCAGGCGATCAAGGATCCGGACTACATCAAGCGCCTGGCGGGGGAAATGCTCCTCAACAATCAGCACCGTGTGCGGCTGACCATGCACCCGGATCAGCAGCTTTCCGCGCGTCGGGAAGCGGCAGAAAAAGCCGCGCTGACGCGCATCGCCGCCACTTTGAGCGAACCGGAAAAAACTGCCATTCAGCAGCAGGCCCGGGCGCTGATGACCAGACAGCAACAAAAGGACGACGAGTCGATATTACCGAAAGTCACGCTCGACGATGTCGCCCCGGAGCTGGCCTACAAGGCCGCAGAGGACAAAACCACCACGCCTTTGACGGTGACCTCTTACGCTGTAGGCAGCAACGGCCTGGTCTACCAGCAGGTCATCGCGCCGCTGCCGCCTCTCAGCGACGAACAGATTGCCCTACTGCCGATCTATGCCGATTGCCTGACCGAGGTCGGCACCGGGGATCGCGACTATCTGGCGACACAGATGCGACAATCGCAGATATGCGGTGCCCTGAGCGCATATGCGTCGACCAAGAGTCAACCCGAGGATGTGCAGACGCTGGATGGCTATTTTGTCTTATCAACCAAAGGCCTCAACGGCAATCAGGCAGCGCTCTGCGATCTGCTGAAAGAAACCCTGGACGAGGTTCACTTTGACGAGTTGCCCAGGCTGCGCGAACTGGTGGCGCAGATGCGCGCCCAGCGGGAGTCCAGTGTCACCGCAAACGGCCACAGCCTGGCGATGGCCGCGGCTACGGCCGGTCTCAGTCCCGGCGGGCGCCTGGCGCACGATTGGAACGGCCTCGGCGGCATCCATCACATCAAATGGCTGGACAAGACACTGGACGACGACGCCGAGCTTGAAGCGCTGGCAGCCCGGCTCAGAGAAATTCACCAATTGGTCGCCGGCATGCCCCGGCAATTTTTGCTGATTGGCGAGGGCGAGCATCTGGCTGGTTTCCGGCAAACGATGTATGACACGCTGAAATCCCCCGAACATGCCTCAAAAGCACGTTTTAGTTTGTCGGCGCCCTGCCATTCAATCCGACAGATCTGGCAGACCAGCACCCAGGTCAACTTCTGCGCACAGGCATACCCTACAGTCGCCATGGACCATCCCGATGCCGCACCACTAAACGTACTCGGCGGCTTTTTACGCAACGGATACCTGCACCGCGCCATACGCGAACAGGGCGGCGCCTACGGTGGCGGCGCCGGCCACGACAGCAGCATCGGCGCGTTCCGCTTTTTCTCCTACCGGGATCCCCGCACCGAAGGCACATTGAGTGACTTCAAAGATTCGATTGCCTGGCTGAAGCGGGAAAAACACGAATGGCAACAGGTCGAAGAGGCCATCCTCGGTGTCGTGTCATCGATCGACAAACCGGCCTCGCCAGCCGGCGAGGCCAAGGCAACCTTTCATGCGGAGCTGGCCGGACGCACGCGGGAAAAACGCGAGCTGTTTCGCAACCGGGTCCGCGCCGTCAAACTGGATGACCTGGTGCGCGTGGCCGACACTTATCTGCGCGAAGACCAGTGCAGTACCGCCATCGTGACGGATCCGGAAACGGTTGGTGAACTTGCACACCTCAATATGGAACACTGTGTGCTGTAGTCACGCTTAAATGCCAATTGTCCAACCGATGACACCGCAATAGATTTGTCGATCTGCCCGGTGCGTATTGACAGACTTATACAACCATCGCGGGCTCTATCCCGCAAATGATTGCGACCCAG
>DJFY01000068.1:33662-35147 GCA_002431545.1 Cellvibrionales bacterium UBA5860
ATGCCCGGCTTCTGCTAGTCTCTCGCTAATGAGCCGCTCCCAGAAACCTGGAAAAGATCGACTGTTTGCCCTGCCGCTGGCAGATATCGCAGGTTTTCGCTTTGACCGCGCTGTGGTGGAAGTTTTTCCAGACATGATCGAACGCTCGGTGCCCGGTTACGCCACGATTATCGGCATGACCGGCACCCTGGCGAAACACTATGTGCGAGCCGACACCCGCTGCTACGATCTGGGGTGCTCCCTCGGCGCCTCGACCATTGCCATGCGCCACGGCATCAACGCCGATCGCTGCAAAATTATTGCCGTCGACAACGCCCCTGACATGATCGAACAATGCGCCGCGATTATCGCGTCGGACAGCGGCCTCACGCCGGTCGAACTGCTCTGCGCTGACGTTCTCGAAATCGCCATCAGCCAGGCCAGCATGGCGGTCATGAACTTTACCCTGCAATTTGTCGATCCCGCGGCGCGCGATAGACTGATTGCGGACATTTACACCGGTCTCGAACCCGGCGGCATACTCGTACTCTCGGAAAAAATAGCCTTTGCCGACCCACACGTCGACGCGCTAATGGTCGAATTGCACCACGGTTTTAAAAGAGCTAACGGCTACTCTCAACTGGAAATCAGCCAGAAGCGCACGGCGCTGGAAAACGTCCTGATACCCGAGACTCTCGACACCCATCGCAGGCGACTGGCCAATGCCGGCTTTGCCTCCGTCGACGTCTGGTTTCAGTGCTTCAACTTTGTTTCGATACTCGCCATCAAATGATCTCCGATCAGACTTTTCAGCCTTTACTACACGCACTTGCCGACACACCGGCACTAGCCCACTGGGGGCAGGCATTGCCCGAGGTCATCGCCCAAGGGCTCAGCCCAGAACGCTGGGGCGATCTCGACACCTGGCAACAGGCTCTGGCCGATCTGCCACCGGTCACACCGGGCACGCTGGCCTTTCGAGATGCCGTCAACATAGGCACCACCGACGACTGTAGTGCAACTCAACGCCGACAATTGCAGGCGGCACTGATGACATTGCACCCCTGGCGCAAAGGTCCCTTCGATATATTCGGCATTCATCTCGATACCGAATGGCGCTCGGACTGGAAATGGCAACGCCTGATCCCCCACATCGAACCGCTGGTCGATCGCCTGGTGCTGGATATCGGCTGCGGCAACGGCTACCACTGCTGGCGCATGCTGGGTGCCGGGGCTCGGCGCGTTATCGGTATCGACCCCTCCCCTCGCTTCGTTTACCAGTTTTACGCGCTGAAAACACTGGCGCTGAGAGCCCAGGCAGACTTGCCCATCGATGTTTTACCCCTGGGCATCGAAGCCCTGCCGCAAAACCTGCAGACCTTCGACACCGTATTTTCCATGGGCGTGTTGTACCACCGGCGTTCACCCATGGATCATTTGCGCGAACTCAAGGGTTGCCTCAAGCCGGGCGGTCAACTGGTACTGGAAACGCTGGTTATCGACGGA
>DJFY01000068.1:35420-36710 GCA_002431545.1 Cellvibrionales bacterium UBA5860
AGGCAGGCCAGATTTTGGTGCCCGAGGGACGTTACGCCAAGATGCCCAACGTCTGGTTCATCCCCAGCGCGGCTTCGTTATTGTCCTGGTTACGCAAAACTGGTTTTGGCAACCCGCGTCTGATCGACGTCACGGCGACCACGCCACTCGAGCAGCGCAGGACCGATTGGATGACCTTTGAATCTCTGAGTGACTTTCTCGACCCGGATCGTCCTAACCTCACCGTGGAAGGTCATCCGGCGCCGGTGCGGGCCATTGTTATCGCCGAGTGCTGATCCCTTGATCCTCCAAAGGGGCTGGGCTACCATCGCCGCCCTTGTTTGAGCTTAGATCCTTGTTTCCGCCCATGTTTTTGATTGGAGAAAATATGTTTTTTGCCGACCGTTTTGCCGAACTACAACAAAACCAGGGCGATGATACGGCGATTGTCTTTGCCGGTCGCAACATTACCTTCGGGGAATTGATTTCCCGGGGCTGGCAGGTCGGAAACGGACTGTTGGGTATGGGCATACCCCGGCAGGAGAGGGTCGCCCATCTGGCGAAAAACTCGCCGGAATTTTTCGAGATCTTTATCGGCGCCTGCGCATCAGGCCACGCCACCGCGGGTATCAACTGGAGGCTCGCCGGGCCGGAAATAGAACAACTCCTCAACTACACGGAAAACTCCGTGCTCTTTGTCGGCAAGGACTTTTACGGCACAGTAGAAGCTATCGAGGACAACCTGACCCACGTTAAACACATTATCGCGATTGATGGCGGCCACGATCGCTGGATCGATTATGCCGAGTGGCGCAACAGCCAGGAGGCCCAACGGCCGAAGATCGAGCTTAAAGGTGACGACGATATTCTGCACCTCTACACCAGTGGCACCACTGGTCTACCCAAAGGTGTGCAACTGACCAACCAGGGTTATGAAAACGTCTATCGGGCCTTTATCGACAACGATATTCTCGCCGTGGACAACAATGCGGTGTTCATCAATGTCATGCCCCTATTTCACGTAGGTGGCGTCAACCTGACCGTCGTTCCCCTATTGCGTGGCGCCAGCTTCCATCTGCTGGTGGATTTCGATCCCACCGCAGTGCTCGACGTCATCGCCAACCACCGTATTACCAATGCCCTGTTTGTGCCGGCGATGATCCAGATGCTGCTGCAGGAACCACGCGTGCGCGAACGCGACTACAGCAAACTCGAATACATATATTACGGCGCCTCACCCATTTCCCAGTCGGTGCAGGAAGAAGCTGCCGAAGTGTTCGGCTGTAAATTCATGCAACTTTACGGCGCGAC
>DJFY01000068.1:36996-37619 GCA_002431545.1 Cellvibrionales bacterium UBA5860
GTCAAGATCGTCGACCCCGACGGAAAGGAACTACCAGTGGGAGAAGTCGGCGAAATTCTGCTCCAGTGCGACTGGATTCTAAAGTCCTACTGGAACAAGCCCGAAGACACCGCCGAGGTCAAAGCCGGTGGTTGGTATCACACCGGCGACGCTGCCAAAGTTGACGAGGAAGGTTTCGTTTACATTCAGGACAGGGTCAAGGACATGATCATCACCGGCGGCGAGAACGTATTCCCCGCCGAAGTGGAAAATGCCCTGCACGCACACGAGGACATCTTAGACGTTGCCGTGATCGGGATCCCCGACGATAAGTGGGGCGAGGGAATCAAAGCCTGTGTCGTCATACGGCCTGGCGCAAAACTCAGCGAGGAAGAAATTATCGCCTATGCCCGTAGCCGCATAGCGGGCTTCAAAGTGCCTCGATCCGTCGACTTTATCGACGAGCTACCACGCAACCCCTCGGGCAAAATATTGCGCAGGGAACTCCGTAAACCCTACTGGGAAGGGCGCGAGCGCAGCGTTAGCTGAACCAAAGCCTGCCTCAGCCAGGCCGAACCTTGACGGCAGGCGGACCCTTCCCTATAGTAGCCCGCCCTGCGCGCTCGTAGCTCAGCTGGATAGAG
>DJFY01000116.1:0-3910 GCA_002431545.1 Cellvibrionales bacterium UBA5860
GAACTGTTTAATGCGCTTGATGAATTGGAAGAGCGCCTCAGCAGCCAGCGCTACCTGCTAGGCGACGAACTCACCGAGGCGGACTGGCGGCTGTTTCCCACGCTGATCCGCTTCGATGCGGTTTACCACGGCCACTTCAAAACCAACCGTAACCGGCTGGAAGACTACCCTGTGCTGTCGAGCTATGTGCGCGACCTGTACCAGCAGCCCGGAGTCGCCGAGACCGTGGATTTCGATCACATCAAGGTTCACTACTATGTCAGCCAGCGCAGTATCAACCCGTCCCAGGTGGTGCCACTGGGGCCTGAACTGGACTACTCGCGTCCCCACGACCGGGATCGACTCTCCCAGCGCACTGTTGGCCATATCAACGCAACAGAAGGGGGTGAGCATGATTAGCATCAAAGTCCTACGCACCGTGGAGCAGGTATTCCCGGCCACACCGACTAAGGACGGCGACGGAGTGAAAATCCGCCGCGTGGCGGGGCGCGGCATATTAGCCGCTCTTGACCCCTTCCTGATCAACACGCCGGAGGAAATAGAGCAGGCGATTACAGATTGTCGGGAGGGTCGCCTGGTTGCCCGGCAAGCCTTAGCCTAATCTAGTCAGATTCGGCCTGACCTGCGTATTTCTCGAATATGGTGTGGCGCCAGTAGGCGGAAAACTGCCCGCCTGTCCCTGGGCGTGTTTATCTTGTGGGCGGCGCTCGTTTAAGCGATACCGAATTAAACAGCCCTTACCCGCAAACTCTTATCGCATGCAAGCTCGTTTTGCTTGCCAGCAATTATCCGAATAAAAATAGTTGTTAATGAATTTTCTATTTTTTGCATCTGACTATTTGTTCCTCGAATCCCTCACCTTTTTTCCCAGTGCTTTACATGAAGCCACTTAATGGAATCCAGAGCTAACAATCAATCAATAACTTTATTTAGTTTTATTCTGCATACAACAATCGTTTTACAAGCTTAATCTGCCCGGTATTAATAGCGAAAAATCGTTAATTAACCATCAATATATTGTATATCCATAATTTCGTAATTCTTTCGGAATTATCAACTCTATGTTTTTAAAAGAAATTAAACCTGGCATGAATTCTGTACTAACTGTGTTATCCGATTAGCGGATCGCGCTTAGGCATCTATATATCGTCACCACGCCTTCCCCGCCTGCTGCTTATCGGTCGTTACTTCCGCGCTGACTTGTTCAGCGCGGTGATGAAAACCCTAACCGACCATTGATGGGGACTACACAGGAGGTGGCCTATGCAAAACACCCGTAGTTGATTTAGAGCAGGTGGCTAAGAGCCTCCGAAAAAAACCTTTAAAGAAAATGAATGATCCACGGTTTTAATCACGTTAATTAGTAAATCAGGAGTTATACGACATGAACTTAATCACTATCTTCAAACGCTTTACTACCATTCTCGCCATCGTTTTTTCCGCAGGCAGCTTTGCTGCGGATATACAGATCAATGCCGATTCCAATGATCTGGCCATCCACGGTTACGACGCGGTGTCCTATTTTTCGAACTCCGGTCCGGTCAGGGGTAAGTCGAAATACAGCGTCTCCTACAAAGACGCCATCTACCATTTCTCTTCCACCTCTAACCGCGATGCCTTTCGGGCAAACCCTGAAAAGTACGCCCCTCAGTTTGGTGGCTACTGCGCGATGGGTGTGGCCTTAAACAAGAAGCTGGACGTGGATCCGCTGGCCTGGCGTGTGGTGGACGGCAAGCTCTATCTGAACCTCAACAAGCAGGTGCAAAAAAAATGGCTTGAAGACGTACCGGGCAATATCACCACCGCCGAACGCAACTGGTTTGGCATCCACAATCTGACTGTTGCCCAGTTGGATGACGAGTAATTGAGCGATTTCTGGCGATCGAGGATTGGTTTAAGCGGGAGACGCTAACCCACCCCTTCCCGCCAATCCTCGGGGCCAGATCCTTTTAAACAAGCTATTGGAGTAACAACCCATGAACAAGAAATTAATAGCAAGTGCCGCATTGGCGGCAGCCCTCTCCTCGGCCATGGTGGCCCCGGTAAGTGCCGCTGACAAAGAGAAGTGCTACGGCATCGCCGGCATCGGCCAGAACGACTGCGGCAACCTGGCCGGCACTCATTCCTGCGCCGGCCAGTCCACGGTCGACAAGGACCCCGGTGAGTGGAAGCTGGTGGATAAAGGCACCTGCGAAAGCCTCGGCGGCATGCTGAAGGCCGAAGCCAAGGCGCGCTACGAGGCCAGTAAGTAAGTGAAAGCCATGCCCAGTCATTGCTCGGTGCGTTTTTTCGCGGCGAGTAATGGCTGAGGCAGCGAGCCAGAGAAGCATTATGTCAGTGATCAATCCCGCCATACATACCGAAACCACGGTGCCCATTTCGGTATTGCCGAAAGTCGGCGTCGGCCTGCGGCACCCACATTACGAGCAGGCGCTTGCCAAAGCCGCGGATATCGACTTCGTCGAGGTGCACACGGAAAACTTCTTTATGGACGGCGGTGCCAACCTGGCGCTGCTAGAGCGGGTGCGGGAGCTTTACGATATTAGTTTCCACTGCACTACCCTGGGATTGGGTTCCGCCGCCGGTCTGTCCGACCCCGCTCTGGCAAAGCTCGCCGAGCTGGTCGCACGCTTCGATCCCTTGTTGGTTTCCGACCATCTGTGCTTCTGCTGGGTTAATCTGGACGGTCAGCGCCTGCACGCCGGAGACCTGTTGCCGGTGCAGCGCACGCGGGAATCCCTCGCCGTACTGGCGTCCAACATCGATCGCGTACAGCAAGCCATCGGCCGCCCGTTGCTGGTGGAAAATGTCACTGCCTATATCGATGACTCGGGGCAGGACTACAGCGAAACCGAATTTTTCAGCCGCCTCGTTGAGCGCACCGACTGTGGTCTGCTGGTGGATATCAACAACCTGCTGGTTAACGCCCACAACCTGGACTGCCCGGCACCCGCCGACTATGCGATGGCCTGGCTGGATCAAATCCCGCCCGAGGTGGTGGGTGAAATCCATCTGGCCGGTTATACCCCGGTGCCTCGCGGCGAAATCGCGGTGGACGATCACGCCGCGCCGGTATCGGAACTCGGCTGGCAGGTTTACCAATACGCTCTCGAACATCTCGGTGATCTGCCTACTCTGGTGGAGTGGGACACCGCATTGCCGGAATGGAGTGAACTGCAGGCAGAGGCAGTGCGCGCCCGGCGCATCGCTCAGGCCGCTGCCAGTGTTGGAGCTTAGATTATGGATAGCAGATTGAATGTCCCCACCTTAACACTGGCCCAACAGCAGTCATGGTTGGTTGAAAATATTCTCAAGCAACCCGTATCCAGTGGCCCCCTTACACGCGGGGAGGGCTTTGCGGTCTATCGCCGCAACCTGCTCGCGGTGGCCGAGGCTGCCCTCGGCGTGACTTATCCCACGGTGCGGCGACTGCTGGATCGCGCCGACTTTCAGGCACTGGTGGCGGAGCTGCTAGTACTACACCCTCTCAACCGAGGGGACTGGGGTGAATGGGGCGAACAACTGCCCGCCTTGATTGACAGCTCCAAGCGGGGCGGAGAATTCCCATTTATCGCCAGGGCCGCTGAACTTGACTGGCTGCGTCACCGCGCCAACCGGGCCGCGGATAACCGCTTCGATACCGATTCGGCGCAACTGCTCCAGTCCCACAGCATGGACGGCATCGGCATCGCGATGGCCTGGCACGTCGGCCTGACCCATTCAATTTATCCGCTGGTGGAAATTCTCGACTGGCACGCCGACCCAGCGGCGCCCGGGGAACAAATGCGGGTGTCGGACACACCGCGCCCGGTGTTGGTATACCGCCGCAAATACCGGGTGGAACAGCGCTATATCACCCCAACGGTTTACCAATTCATGCTTGGTCTGAACGCCGGTCGCTCGGTGGGCA
>DJFY01000116.1:4231-7741 GCA_002431545.1 Cellvibrionales bacterium UBA5860
GTCAGAATCTTATCAGCCATTTTTTTCAACTAGACCCCAACCAAAAATAAACCAGGAGTATTCCCATGCAAAATACCATGCGATCCCTTTCAAAACACTACTACCAGCTCTCCGAACCCCTGGTGAATATCTCGTTCCTCGCACAGGTAGCGGCGCGGTTGTACGTGGCCTGGGTATTTTTCGCCTCGGGGCTGACCAAATTGCGGGACTGGGACAGCACCCTGCTTCTGTTTGAATATGAATACGCCGTGCCTCTACTGTCCTTTAAAGCGGCGGCCTACCTGGCCACCATTGGCGAAATCCTGCTGCCCGTTCTGCTGGTGCTCGGTCTGGGCAGCCGCTTTGCCGCCGCCGGCCTGTTTGTTATCAATATCGTGGCGGTGATCAGCCTTGAAGAGATAGCGCCGGCGGCGCTTTATCTTCATTATATCTGGGGCATCCTGCTGCTACAGGTCTGCATCTGGGGCGGCGGTTTACTGTCGATCGACCGCTGGACTCATCGCGCCCATCAGGGAACCTAGGTCAGCAGGGCGGGATCTGGATGCCAGGCCAATAATAATTAAGTGCGGTCAAATGATTGAGACAGCGGGGGTTGACCTGTGTGTTGGACACAGGTGTATGGTAAACAGGAAAATGGTGTGGGGTTTGAGTGATTAAACCTGCGAGTAGGCCTTAGCGTCGACGAAGAGCAGATATTGAAGGCGTTAAAGCGTCTCATTCGACGGCGCATTCGGTAACGTTGCGACGGGGCACTTCGATGAGAGTATTGGATTTGGCAAGGCGCTTGGGCGTGACGGCTGATACGGTGCGATTTTATACGCGTAAGGGTTTTTTACTGCCTGAGAGGGATGCGCACAATGGTTACCGCGAATATAGCCAGAGCGATTTGCGGCGACTGCGTTTTATCCTTGGTGCAAGACAATTGGGTTTTTCGGTCGATGATATCAAGCAGTTATTGAAGCAGGCGGATGCGGGTAAAACACCCTGTCCTCTCGCTCGGAACTTGATCGAAAAACGGATCGATGAGATTGAACGGCGATTTGCCGATACTGCCCAACTGCTGGAGCGTATGCGTTTCGCAGTTGAGGAATGGCGTCGCCGGCCGGATAGGGAACCGACCGGGAAAACGATTTGTCATTTGATCGAAGATCATTCTTCCTGAAGGACACCACCGTGACAACAGATACGCAACACGATGCCATGCATCCTTCGTCACCTGCAGGACATGGTCATTGCGACGACCCGCATGGCCCACGGCAGGAATTCCTGATCGAAGGCGCCAGTTGTGCAGCTTGTGTTAAAAAAATAGAAGCTGCGCTGCAACAAGTGTCTGGCGTGATCCATGCCGAAATGAATTTTGCTCAGCGCACGGTCAGTGTTGAAGGCAGCGCTGATACCGCTACCTTGGTCAAGGCCATAGAAAATGCCGGTTACGGCGCCAAAGTCCAGGAAGCGGAAAGCGAGAGTGATGCGCTGGCGGAAAAAGAAAAGGCGGACTGGGTCTACTATAAACGCCTGATGCGGGAAATGAGCATCGCACTTAGCCTGGGTATACCGTTGATGGTCTATAGCATCGTGGTGGGCGAAATGACGGTTACCACGACAACGGAGCGAATCTCCTGGCTGATAGTTGGCCTGCTGACCCTGGGGGTTATGCTGTTTTCCGGCAAACACTTTTATGTTGGCGCATGGCAGTCCTTTAAAAATCATTCGGCAAATATGGATACTTTGATCGCTTTGGGGACGGGCACCGCCTGGCTTTATTCGATGGTGGTGGTATTTGTCCCGGACGTGGTGCCGGAGATGGCGCGCCATGTGTATTTCGAAGCTACGGCCATGATTATCGGTTTGATCAATCTCGGTCTGGCCCTGGAAATCAAGGCCCGTGGAAAAACTTCGGAGGCGATAAAACGCCTGATCGGCCTGCAGCCGAAAACAGCACGAATCATTCGCGAGGGCGTAGAAAGGGATATTCCCATTGAGCGCGTGGTATTGAACGATTTTGTGCGTGTTCGCCCCGGTGAGAAAGTACCGGTGGATGGGGAGGTGACTGAAGGTCATACCGCTATCGACGAATCCATGCTCACCGGTGAGCCCATGCCGGTGGAAAAAGCTGTGGGCGATAAGGTGGTAGCCGGGACCATTAACAAAACGGGGGCCATCATCTTTAGGGCTACTCGCGTGGGCAAAGACACAGCACTGGCGCAAATCATCGATATGGTAAAACGCGCGCAGAATTCAAAGCCCCCCATCGGTAGGTTGGCGGATGTCATCTCTGCTTATTTTGTTCCGATTATTATGATTATCGCGATTGTCAGTGCGTTAGCCTGGTTGAATTTTGGGCCCGCGCCGGCGGTGGCTCTCGCTATGGTATCAGCAACTACGGTATTGATTATTGCCTGTCCGTGTGCGTTGGGACTGGCGACGCCCATGTCAGTGATGATGGGCGTTGGCAAGGCGGCTGAGGCCGGAGTGTTGATTCGAAATGGCGCGGCATTACAAACCTCTTCAAAAATCACCGCCATGATTTTGGATAAAACCGGCACTATTACCCTTGGGGCACCCAAGGTCACCGATATCGTCGCGGCGCCGGGGTTTGACGAACAACATATTCTGCAACTGGCGGCCAGTCTGGAATCCGGCTCGGAGCATCCGCTCGCGCTGGCTATTGTCGATTCTGCGCGCGATAGGGGAATCGAGCTTTTGTCCGTCGGCGGCTTCAACGCCATTGCCGGTCACGGTGTTGAAGCGGTTGTTGACGGCGCAAATCTGCTGTTTGGCAACGAGAAGTTGATGAACGACCACGACATTGCGGTGGACTCCTTTTTAGATAAGGCCCAGGACCTGGCGAGCCAGGCCAAAACACCGATGTACTTCGCTGTCGACGGCAGCCTCGTGGCGGTCTTAGCGGTCGCCGACCCTATCAAGGAGGACTCTATTGCCGCCATCAAACGCCTGCAACGCAATGGCATGCGCGTCGTGATGTTAACCGGTGATAACCGCGCTACCGCCAAAGCCGTCGCAGAAAAGGCCGGTATCGAAGAGTTTTTCGCCGAGGTGCTGCCCGAGGAGAAGTCCAGAAAAGTTCAGGAACTGCAAATGCAGGGCGAGGTGGTAGGCATGACAGGAGACGGTATAAATGACGCGCCGGCACTGGCTATTGCCGATGTGGGTTTTGCCATTGGCACTGGGACGGACATAGCAATTGAAAGTGCCGATATCACCCTGATGCGGGGCTCGCTGCACGGTCTGGCTGACGCCATCGCTGTCAGCAAGGCAACGCTGGGCAATATCAAACAAAACCTGTTTGGCGCCTTTATATACAATGCAGCCGGTGTGCCCATCGCGGCGGGTGTGTTGTATCCCTTCCTTGGGTTGTTGCTGAGTCCGGTCATCGCCGGTGCCGCGATGGCATTCTCATCGTTGACTGTCGTTGCCAATGCCAACCGGTTGCGCCTGTTTAAAGCGCAAGAGCATTGAAGGGGATAAAGCGATGCTGTTGATCAACCT
>DJFY01000116.1:8036-8464 GCA_002431545.1 Cellvibrionales bacterium UBA5860
GGCAAAGACGATCTTCTGATCATTGTCGATAACGGCACCTACCAACCAGCGCGAATAAAACTACCCGCCAACCAGCCCGCCAGCTTGAATTTTCTGCGCAAAGACGCTTCGCCCTGTTCTGAAACACTGCTGATTCCAGAGTTACAAATTAGCGAGACCTTACCGCTAAATAAGACCAAACGTATCGAATTACCACCTTTGGAAAAGGGCAATTACGCCTTTCACTGTCAGATGCAGATGTATCGTGGTCAATTGTCTGTGGAATAGCAGACGCGATTAGAATAGTAATCAACCGATCGAAATTTTTGGCCAATGAAGTTAAAAAAGCGGCGTGGCGATACCGCGCGCACTTAAGAAGATAGATGCTCTTTGTTTACCGTTTAACCGCCGGTTTCATTTAGCAGTTTATTTTGTGGTTCGTGTATTTT
>DJFY01000116.1:8789-18820 GCA_002431545.1 Cellvibrionales bacterium UBA5860
AATAAGTCAAAAATATTGTGGTTTAGGTTTGTTGTGCATCGTGTTTTCAGGGTGTTATCACCTGCAGCAAAATAATTAGGTCTTCTATATAACAATCGATTGAGAGCAGGCTTTTGCCCATCTGGAATTCAAATATCTGCGCCTGATCAATCGTTTTTTTTGTTTTCGGATAAAGCAGTGGGTTTTTCGCTTTCCGTGCTTTGTCGATCAATCAGGCCTATGTCGAGCACTGGCGATGCGTCGATATGTTCCGCGTCCATCATTTGTGCGATCCGTTGCAGAGCGGAAATAATCATGGTCTGTTCCCAGTCGTGCAGATCCTTGAACTGCCTGGCGAACTGGTCCTGCAAGGGAATAGGCGCGTTTTTTAATACTTCAACGCCGTTTTCCGTTAGATAGGCGTGCACTTTCCGCTTGTCCTCGGTCGATCGCTCGCGATAGATCAAGTCGCGTTTTTCCAGCCTGTCCAGAATATTGGTCACGGTAGCTTGGCTCAGACTGACTTCATCCGCCAGTTCTCCAATTGTGACTTCGCCTTTGTTGCGGATGGCCTGCAGCAATAGGATCTGTGGCGATGTCAGGCCGGTGGTTTTCGATAAATGTTTTGAATGCAGGTCGGTAGCGCGAATCACCCGGCGCAAAGCGACTAAAACCTCATCAATAGTGCCCAATTCAGTATCTCCTCGCGCGTGTCATCAAATTATCCTCTAAACGTGGTGCGCCAGCCAGAGTCTTCAGGATCTCATATGGCCTGGCGATGGACGGGGGTTGTCGGTTGGTTCCAACTGAGCGCAAGTGAGTGGTATCAATACCGACAGTGTGGGTTGCTTTGCGCTGGGCGCGTTGCCTGGCTAGTAACCTCAATCTCCGTCAATGTCGGGCTTTAAGGCGGCATATAGGGCCTTGGTGCTTGCTTATTAAAATAGTTAGAGTACAATATAAATGTATTCTAAATAAGCGCTTTTTGGGGGTTATATTTCTCAAAAATGCGTAATATTTACAATGAGCTATTTAAATTTAATAACGAGATCTAAATATATACGTGGCCAGCAGTCTTAAAGTGACCCAGCCCCAGCATAATCTGGAAATTCGTCAACCTGCGCCGAGCGACGGTCCGGCGGTGACGCGTCTGATAAAAGAAAGTCCGCCACTGGACGTCAATTCCGCTTATTGCAACCTCTTGCAGTGCAGTCACTTCGCCACGACGTCTGCGTCAGCGTTTTCAGGTGATACTTTGGTGGGTTTTGTTTCCGGGTACCGCGTGCCGGGCCGGGGTAATACCCTGTTTATCTGGCAGGTGGCGGTGAGCGAGCGTGCCAGGGGGCTTGGCTTGGCGCGCGCTATGCTTAACGACATTGTCGAGCGTGCGGAGAATCGGGAGGTGAGCTGGCTTGAGACGTCTATAACTGCAAATAACAGCGCGTCCTGGGCGATGTTCCAGGGTTTCGCTCGCAGCAGAAGTGCGGTGGCGAGGCGTAGCGTGATGTTCGAGCGAGATGAGCATTTTGCGGGCAGCCACGAGACAGAGTACTTGTTAAGAATTGGGCCCCTCAGGCGTTCGGTAGTTTGAATACTTGGCTATCGGGTAGGTTTTAAACGAATTTGGCAAACGGAAGCGCATGAAGATATTCGACGAAATTGAATCAGAGGTACAGAGTTATGCGCGGGCATTTCCGCGTGTATTTCACAAGGCTCAGGATGAGTTTCTATACGATGAAGAAGGCAACCGGTATCTTGATTTTCTTGCCGGTGCGGGAACCCTGAATTACGGGCACAACAATCCGCGGTTTAAAGAGCGATTGCTTGACTACATCTCCGAGGACGGAGTCACCCACGGTCTGGATTTGCATACTAGGGCTAAGGGCCAGTTCCTGGAAACTTTTAGCAATACGATTCTCAAGCCGCGCGGCATGAATTATGTGGTGCAGTTCACCGGGCCCACAGGTACTAATGCAGTTGAGGCGGCTCTCAAGATCGCGCGCAATGTCACAGGGCAGCAGAACATCGTTACCTTTACCAACGGCTTTCACGGCGTCAGTCTCGGCGCGTTGGCGGTGACAGGCAATGCTCATCACCGGGATGCAGCGGGTGTCGCGCTCAATGGGGCGCACAGGGCGCCCTACGACGGTTACCTTGGCGAGGGGGTCGATACTACCGCCTATCTGGATAAATTGTTTGCCGATTCAAGCAGCGGTATTAACTCGCCCGCGGCCGTAATTGTGGAGACGGTTCAGGGCGAGGGCGGCATTAATGTCGCCAGCTTTGAGTGGCTGCGTAACCTCCAGGCGGTTTGTAAGAAACACGATGTACTGCTTATCGTCGACGACATTCAGGCTGGCTGTGGCAGGACGGGTAACTTTTTCAGTTTTGAAGCTGCGGGTATAGAGCCGGACATTATTACGCTGTCGAAGTCTCTCAGTGGTTATGGCTTGCCGTTCGCCGTGGTTTTAATGAAACCAGAGCTGGATCAGTGGAAACCGGGTGAGCACAACGGTACGTTTCGCGGCAACAACCTGGCGTTTGTTACAGCGAAAGCGGCTATTGATCACTATTGGGTTAACGATCAGTTTTCCAGGGATATCAAGCGCAAGGGCGAGTATATAACAGAGCGCCTTGACGCTATTGTTGAAAAATACGGTGAGGGCCATTTCGCGACTCGTGGTCGTGGCATGTTTCACGGGATTAATTGCGTCAGCGGAGAACTGTCGAACGCCATAACCCAGCGTGCGTTCAAGCAGGGATTGATTATTGAAACCAGTGGTGCCGATGATCAGGTCGTCAAGTTTCTCTGCCCCCTAACCATCGCCGATGAAAATCTCGAGCGCGGTATCGATATCGTCGAGCAGGCCATTCGCGAAGTGTGTGCTGGCGAAACTTCTATTCCCAGAGAAACAAGTTATTTCGACGAAGAGTTGGTCGTTAATGGCTGATCTGCTTGAGTGGCGTTGACAGGGTTGTGTTGCCTCAAGCTGTCTCTGTGAGTACTGATAGCCAGAATATGGAAGCGGTCAGTTCAGGCTATTTTTGAATACGCTCTGAATTGGCTCGACAAAATCTCTGAAATTATAGTGTCAAACGCATACGCATAAAAAATATGAATATCTCTCCTGTCGCGTTATTGGGCAGTTTTAACCACGACCAGTTATTACCCTGAGGAGTTTATGCCTTGATTGTCAGAACATTGGAAAGTGCCGAGAAAACAGCGCGACGCATTATTTCGCCCGACGGCAACTGGGAAAGCACCCGGCTTTTGCTGAAGGACGACGCCATGGGATTTTCTTTTCATATCACCACGATTTACCGTGGTGCTGAGTTCCAAATGCATTACCAGCATCATGTTGAGGCGGTGTACTGCATTGCGGGAGAAGGGGAAGTGGAAACTGTAGAAGACGGCAAAGTCTATCCCGTAGCCCCTGGCACGTTGTACAACCTGAATAAAAATGACAAGCATATCTTGCGCGCGTTCGAGGAACTTAAGCTTGCTTGTGTATTCAATCCACC
The DNA here is from genome assembly GCA_002431545.1 of Cellvibrionales bacterium UBA5860. Classification (GTDB taxonomy): domain Bacteria; phylum Pseudomonadota; class Gammaproteobacteria; order Pseudomonadales; family Porticoccaceae; genus HB2-32-21. Next base: position 12,291 of record DJFY01000116.1, read on the forward strand.
GTTAAACGGCACTGAGGTTCACAACGCAGAAGGTGCGTATGAGTTGGATGCGGAAACTATCAGCGAGTGATCCCGGGAGTAAGTGACCGGAAGGAGCAGTCTTGAACGGGTGGTGCGCAACAGTCCTGAACGTTGCGCAGAGTAGCCCTGAACGGATAGTAGTAAAACAGTCTTGAACGTTACGCAAGGACCAGTCTAGAAGGCTTAAAGGAGTAGTTATGAACGCTCAATCCCCCTCGGCAGAACCAGCGCATAGTGATCGCTACCCGTCTCGAGGAGCGCTAAAGGCGCAACTGCTGCCGCGCGTGGACCCAGTGGTTTACTCGACGCGAAGCGAGGATGCGCCACTTTTACCGGAACAAATCGAACAGTATGAAAGAGACGGTTTTCTGATACTGGAGGATATTTTCGATAGGGCTGAGATGATTGCATATCAGGAAGAAATGGAGGAACTGCTCAAGCAGCGCGTTGCGGATGAAACCGGTGAGGTCATCACTGAACAAGGAAGCAGGGATGTGCGCTCTATTTTTCGCATACATGAGACCAGTGGTGTTTTTCGGGAAATGGCCGCGGACAGTCGTATTACGGGGGTGGTCCGTTATTTGCTGAACGACGAGGTATATATTCACCAGTCGCGCCTGAACTACAAGCCGGGCTTTCGTGGCAAGGAGTTTTACTGGCACTCTGATTTCGAAACCTGGCACGTGGAAGACGGCATGCCGGCGATGCGTGCGTTGAGCGTCAGTATTACCTTGACAGCCAATGACGATAACAATGGGCCTCTGATGCTGATCCCCGAGTCACATAAAAATTTTGCGGTTTGCGAAGGTGTGACGCCGGAAAACCACTTTCAGATATCACTAAAAAAACAGCAGTATGGGGTGCCTGACGATCAATGTCTGAGCGAACTCGTAGAACGCGGCGGTATCGTTGCCGCCCGCTGCGAGCCGGGCAGCGTGATCATTTTTGATTGCAACACCATGCACGGTTCAAACAGCAATATCACGCCTCATCCCCGGAGCAATGCTTTTTTTGTATACAACGCTATGAGCAATAGGTTGCAGTCACCGTTTTGCGGTAGGGCGCCGCGCCCCGAATACATCAGTGCTCGGGAAAATATAGCGCCGCTTGCCGTGACAGCGCCTAACACCGGAACCGAACTTAACCCTGTCGCCAAGTAGTCATACGTTTAATATGAATGGCGAGCAGATAAATAGCCTGCTGGCGCAGATCGAAGTGCGTATAGCTGAACTCGAAAGCAACCTTTTTCCGGCAAATAGTCGTAGCGACGACAATTCTGAAAGCCTTGACGCTGATGAGAAGCTAAGTGAAGCAGTTAATACACATATTCGGGACAAAAGCCGGCGCGAGCTGGCCCGCTTGCGAGCTAATCTAGACTGGCTCGGGGGTGACGATGCGGGGTTGTGCGAAAGCTGCCATGAAGTTATCCCTTATGAACGCTTGTGCGCCGTGCCGGTCACTCGTTTATGTGTCTATTGCGCCGAATAAGCCCAAATCGAAACACCTTGGCTGCACTCAACTGAGTTGACGGGAGTTAACTGATACATGTCACAACAAGACGCAACCCGGCATACCGTTGAAAAAATAGGCGGCACGTCGATGAGCGATTATCGCGCCGTAAGAGACAATATTATATTTGGTCCTGCCGGTGAGCGGGATTTATATCAAAGGATTTTCGTCGTTTCGGCTTACGGCGGCGTCACCAATGATCTGCTCGAACACAAAAAATCCGGCCGACCTGGTATCTATGCGCTTTACGCCAGTGGGAAAATTGGCGATGAATGGCGCGAGGCGATGACGCAACTTCAGGGTAAATTGCACGATATTAACCGGCAGTTATTTACCGAAGAGAATCAGTTAGCGTTGGCAGACGAATTTATCAATACCCGTATTGAAGCGGCAGTTAAATGTCTGACCGATTTGCAAAGCCTGTGCCGGCACGGTCATTTTTCACTGACACAACACCTGCACACTGTGCGAGAGATGCTGGCCAGTATCGGTGAGGCCCATAGCGCATGGAATACCGCTGCATTGCTAAAGGCGGGGGGCGTGAATGCCCGTTTCGTGGATTTGAGCGGTTGGCAGTGTGATATGGATGCGTCGTTGGATGATCGTATTATGCGTGCGTTCGAAGACATTGACCTGAGCCGACAACTACCCATAGTAACCGGTTATGCGCATACCAATAGCGGGTTAATGGCGAGTTTCAACCGCGGTTACAGCGAAATGACCTTTAGTCGAATAGCTGTGTTGACCCGTGCCCGGGAGGCGGTTATCCACAAGGAATTCCATCTTAGCAGCGCCGATCCTCTTGTGGTGGGCGAGGACTGCGCGGTGCCGATAGGTCGAACAAACTATGACGTTGCCGATCAACTGGCGAATCTGGGGATGGAGGCGATTCATCCGAAAGCCGCCAAAGGTTTGCGTCAGAATGCAATACCGTTGCGGATAAAAAATACCTTTGAGCCGGAACATGCGGGCACGGTATTTACCCACGATTACGTCAGCGATACACCCTGTGTTGAAATTATTGCGGGCAGAAAAGACGTATATGCCTTCGAGCTGTTCGATCAGGATATGGTTGGCCAGATCGATAACTATGACCGGGACATACTGGCGATGGTGCGGCGATTTAAAGCTGAGATCGTTGCCAAGGATATTAATGCCAATACGATTACCCATTACCTGGCGACCAATCTAAAAACGATAAAGCGCATCAAGAACGCCCTGGAAGAAATATACCCCGATGCAGAATTCAACCAACGCAAGGCCGCAATCGTCTCGGCGATCGGCAGTGATATGCACGTTCCGGGTATTCTGGCCAAAGCCGTGACCGCCCTGGCAGAGAGAAATATCAACGTGCTGGCTATGCATCAGTCCATGCGGCAGGTCGATATGCAATTTATTATCGACGAAAACGATTACCAATTTGCCATTAAAAGCCTGCACAGTGCGCTTGTCGAAGTCCACGAACACGGTCGCGCCATATGTGCCGCGTAAGCCTGGCCAAAACGCTGTTGGTGTCGCTGTTATGCTGTTTCGGCGCTTGGGGTGTCGCTGGCGAAACGAAGGGCGAAAAACCGCCGTTTGGGCAGCGCATTGCTGAGTCACCTTTTGTAGAGTTGTATGTCCTGGAAGAGCTTAAGCAGCTACGTAAGGATATGGCCGCGCAACGGGTCGAATTGACCCAGCAGGTCGTGGATCGTGAATTGAAGTCGGTCGACCGTGGAGTCGAATACGCCACAGACGCCATAACATACTTTTTTTATCTCATTGCAGCCGCCAGTTCGATACTTGTCCTGGTAGGCTGGTCGTCGATAAGGGATATAAAAGAACGGGTGCATTCTGATGCGGACCGGCAAATTGCCGGATTAATTGAAACCTACGAACGGCGCTTGCGTTCAATCGAAAATCAATTGAATGAGAAAACCGACGCCATAGAGGAAAATCGTGAGGAAATTGCGCTGACACAGGAAGTGCACTCTCTGTGGTTAAAAGCCGGTCAGGAAGCAAGTCCGCACGGGAAAATAGCGATTTACGATCAGATTCTCGCCTTGCAACCGAAAGACACCGAGGCCCTGAGTTACAAAGCTGACGCGGTTCTGGAATTAAAAGAAGCTCAATGGGCGATCAATCTTTGCAATCAGGCGCTGATCATTGATCCGGACAATAGCCATGCGCTTTATCAGTTGGCTTGCGCTTACACGGCGATGAACCAATTTGATGAGGCGGTTAAATATCTTCTGGAGGCGATCCAGCGCTCCGAAATTTACCGGGAGGAATTGTCAACGGACCCGGCGCTGGAAGCGCTGCGACATTATCCTCCGTTTCAGCAGCTGATCGAAAACGCAGTCTGATACCGCGGTGGAACCTGCCCGTGTTCTAAAAGGTGCTCACGATTCCTTTGTCTTCCACGGCATCGAAGCGCTAAAACCAAACCATCCGAGTGTCGCGCCCAGACATCGTGCCAATGTCGATTCCGGAAGTACTGGCTCGGTTCTCTGGCACGCGAGCTACTTGCTGGTGGATTACCTTGCGACGCTCCGTAACATTAGTCCAGCAAATCAGGTTCTGGAGCTGGGTTGTGGTTGGGGATTGGCATCGACCTATGTCAGTAAACGTTTTGGGGCGCGCGTTACCGCCACGGATTGTGATGCCAATGCCTTGTACTTGCAGAATATTTTAAGTGCGACCAATCGAACCCGTGTTCATACCCGACAGCTGAGTTTTTCCGATTTGGCGGAAATTGATTTATCCGGGTTCAATCTGTTGATTGGATCCGAGATCTGCTATGCCCCGTCAACCCTGCCTCAACTGGAAAACCTGATTCATCGGTTTGCTACTCAAGGTGGTGCCTCCCTGGTCTTGGCGGATCGCGGTAACGATCTTTTTTTCCGGCTCGGGCGGGCATTGTCGCGGCGTTACCGCGCACGTTTAACGCCCGTATCTTTGTCGTTCCCGGTGCCGGCGAGGGGTTATGTTCTTCATGTCGAATTTGAGTGTGGCGATGCTCAGTCAGGATGAATCGACCCTAACAGCGCTATCTTTCCTGGGGTTTTTGCTGATATTTGCCGGTGTAGGTCTATCCTCGATCTTCAAAAGTCGAGGAACCATGCGCGATTATTACCTGGCCGATCGAACTGTTAAGCCCTGGCTAGTAGGTTTGTCCGCTGTGGCCACCAACAACAGCGGTTATATGTTTATCGGGGTTATCGGTTATACCTACGCCACCGGGTTGGCTTCGATCTGGCTGATGATCGGCTGGATAGCTGGCGATTTCCTGGCTTCGCTGTTTGTTCACTCCAGACTCAGATCCGCCACCGGCGACACCAACCAGGTGAGCTATGCCGGTGTACTCAGTCACTGGTATGGCGACCGACAACTTCGCCTGCAACGTTTGATCGGGCTTATATCCCTGTTGTTTTTAATGGCCTATGCGAGCGCCCAACTTGTTGCCGGAGGCAAAGCGCTACATGTTTTGTTCCAGTGGCCGTCGTGGCTGGGTGCAGCCATGGGCGCAGTGGTCGTCTCGCTGTACTGCATCGCCGGTGGCATCAGGGCATCTATCTGGACCGATGCCATACAGTCCTGCGTGATGATAGTCGCTATGGGAGCCTTACTTGTCGTGGCGGTCCATACTATCGGCGGGCTCGACCAAGCCATGAAGCAAATGGGGCAGGTCGAAGGCTTTCTGGATTGGTTTCCGCGGGAGCTCGCGCTGCCGGGTGTTGGGGGAGGCGTCCTCTTTGCTCTTGGCTGGCTATTTGCAGGATTTTCAGTGATTGGTCAGCCCCACATCATGGTGCGTTTTATGACGCTGAGTAAGACCAGTGACATGCGCCGGGCGCGAACCTGGTACTATCTGTGGTTCACCGGCTTTTATGGCCTGGCGACCGGTGTTGGCATGCTGTCCCGCGTTTATTTGCCTGACGGCCCCAACTTTGATGCGGAGCTGGCTTTGCCGATCATGGCGCTCGAGCTGCTGCCACCGGTGGGTGTCGGTTTGATACTTGCTGGAATTTTCGCCGCCACCATGTCGACCGCCGATTCTCTGGTGTTGAGCTGTTCTGCTGCGATCACGCACGATTTATCATTAAAAGCCATACAGCGGCCGCTTCTTATCAGGCTTGCTACGCTGCTTGTCACCGGGTCCGCGTTGGGGCTGGCACTAACGAGCAATGAGAGCGTATTTAATCTCGTCATTCTATCTTGGTCGGCCCTGGCAAGCGCCTTCGCGCCGTTGCTGTTATTCCTCTGTCTTGGGTACAAACCGGGCGAATACTGGAGTATCACAGTGGTGCTGGTAGGATTGTTAGTAGCTATCGCCTGGCGGATGATGGGCTGGCAAGATTGGTTATACGAAGGTCTGCCCGGCATGCTTACAGGCAGTGTGTTGATTTATCTGGCATGTGCGAGGCGTCGGGTAAGCAGTACTGACGGGCTGGTCAGCAGTCAAGACAGCGGCGAAATTTCACCTAACTCATAACGCCAAGGTCAGGGAAAGGACGTATTCACTGACCCAGCGCACATTCTTTTTTGTCTTTGCCCCGATAATCGATAACAGCCATATACTTTTCATGATATGGCCAAAATCAAGCAGTTTAATACTGAACGTTAATCCGCCAACTAATCGGCTTGTCATTCCCTTCTAGTACAGTGCCACTGTTGGCGTCGTAGAATGAAGGGTATCGTCGTGCATACAGTACCGCTCTAGGCGCAGGTGAGTTCATGAATCAAGCAGACAGGACTTTCGTTATCAGACGCGAGGATCTGCAAGGGCTCTTCGATGTACTGATTACGCGCGGTTATACGCCGGTTGGCCCCACCGTTCGCGATGGGGCCATCATTTATGACCAGTTGGACGGTGTTGACGATTTGCCAATGGGCTGGACCGAAGACCAGGACGCCGGGCGCTATCGCTTGCAACGGCGGGACGACGAGGCCCTGTTCGGGTTCAACAATGGCCCGCACTCCTGGAAGAAGTATCTGTTCCCGCCGCGCTCGAAACT
>DJFY01000116.1:19146-21545 GCA_002431545.1 Cellvibrionales bacterium UBA5860
CAAACCCTTCGCCTTTATCGGTGTCCGTGCCTGTGATCTGCATGCCATACAGATCCAGGACAAGGTGTTTATCAATGAACAACACCCGGACCCGGTTTACGCTGGCCGGCGAAAGGCGGCTCTGGTCATTGTTGTTAACTGCGGACAAGCGGCGAAGACCTGTTTTTGTACGTCCACGAACACCGGGCCACGTGCAGAAAGCGGCTACGATCTGGCGTTGACCGAGATCGTGGATGGCGACGATCACTATTTTGTCGCCGAGCCCGGCACTGCCGAGGGTCGCTCCTTGTTGGCAGAAATCCCGCACACCCAGGCGGGCGCGGACAATGTCACCGCCGCTAAAGATAGTACCAGGCGGGCCGAAGATCAGATGGGGCGCAAGATAGACCTTGCCGACATCAAGGAGCTGTTGTACCGAAATTACGACAACGCGCGCTGGGATGCGTTGGAAAAGCGCTGCCTGGCCTGCGGCAATTGCACCATGGCCTGTCCCACCTGTTTTTGCTCCAAGGTCGAAGATGTAACCGATCTTACCGGTGACCACGCCGAGCGCTGGCGCGAATGGGATTCCTGTTTCACCATGGATTTTTCCTATATTCACGGCGGCAGTGTGCGTGCGACAACGCGCTCGAGATACCGGCAATGGCTGGTGCACAAGCTGGCCACATGGCTGGACCAGTTCGGCTCATCCGGTTGCGTTGGTTGTGGCCGGTGCATCACCTGGTGTCCGGTGGGTATTGATTTAACCGAAGAAGTCCGCTTGATTCGCGGTAGTGAAACCAGTCCGGAGACCGCCGATGGGTAATATCAGGGATATCCGAACCTTGTTGGCCGAAACGCCGTTTTTTGAAGGCATGCCGGAGGAGCATCTGACAACGATAGCGGCCTGCGGCAGACTTGTGCGTTTCAGGGCCGGGGAGTTCCTGCTGCGCGAAGGGGAAGAGGCCAATACCTTTTACCTCATCCGCGAAGGCATTGTGGCTATCGAAAGCGATATTCCAGGTGCGGGTCCCCTGTCTGTCGCCCGTGTCGGTGCCGGGGGTATCACCGGATATTCCTGGTTGTTTCCGCCCCACAGCAACAGCTTCGATTCACTGGCGCTGACAAATGTTGCCGCCGTGGCCCTCGATGGCGCGTGTTTGCGCGGCAAGTCAGAGGCCGACCACGAACTCGGTTATCAGCTCATGAAACGCTTTGCGCAGGTCGTGCTCGACCGCTTGCAGGCGGCGCGGCGTCAGGTGCTCGATGTTTATGGGAACGGGAGTGTTAATGCAAGCAGTGACTGAAACAGTGTCACCGATGCGTCCGCACCCGTTTCGCGTGCGCGAAAAACACGAGGAAATCCCCGGCTGCATAACGTTGCGCGTGGCGCCTGATGGCGATGGCAGCGGCGCGGCTTTCGCGCCCGGACAGTTTTACATGGTCTATGTGTTCGGCCGTGGCGAGGTGCCAATCTCGGTAAGTGGCAGTCCCGAAAAACCAGGAGAGCTCACCTTTACCGTTATGGCGGTGGGCGCGGTGACGCGCGCGCTCTGCGCCTGTAAACCCGGCGACATCATCGGGCTGCGTGGCCCCTTCGGTAGTGCCTGGCCGGTCGAGAAGGTGAAGGGGCGCGATGTCATAATCATGGCGGGTGGGTTAGGTCTTGCGCCGTTGCGCCCCGTGATTTACCAGCTGTTGGCAAACCGCAAGGATTACGGCGATCTTGCGCTGCTTTACGGCGCACGCCAGGCGCAGAGCATCATTTTCGCCGGGGAACTCGCCGACTGGCGCGAGCACGCCACCCTGGATGTCAAGATAACCGTTGATATAGCCGGTCGCGACTGGCCGGGCAGGGTTGGTGTCGTCACCGATCTGTTGACCGGGCGTCATATCGAACCCGCCACGACATCCGCCTTGATCTGCGGGCCGGAGATGATGATGCGCTTTTCGGCCCACGCCCTGCTCGACCTGGGAGTGGCGGCTGAAAACATTTATCTGTCGATGGAGCGCAATATGAAATGCGCTATCAAAATGTGCGGCCGTTGTCAGTACGGGCCCTACTTTATCTGCGATGACGGGCCGGTATTTTCCTTTGATCGCGTCGAACGTCTGTTGAAGACCAGGGAAGTGTGATGGCGGAGAAACCGAAACTCGCGGTCTGGAAGTTCGCCTCTTGTGATGGCTGCCAGCTCAGCTTGCTTGATTGCGAGGACGAACTGCTGACGGTCGCCGCCAATCTCACCATTGCCAACTTTCCCGAAGCCAGCCGTACCGTGCTCGATGGACCCTACGATTTGTCGCTGGTCGAGGGCTCGATCACCACGCCCCACGATCGCGAGCGGATTCAGGCGGTGCGGCGCCAGTCGAAATACCTGGTCACCATTGGCGCCTGCGCCACGGCGGGGGGCATACAGGCG
>DJFY01000026.1:0-18852 GCA_002431545.1 Cellvibrionales bacterium UBA5860
AATGGTTTGGGCTTTTTGCGCACGGACTGGGCGATGATGCCCTGCTTGCGCAACTGGGCCTTGATCAGGGCGGGGTTGTTACCGGAAACTTCGCCCTTGACCGCCTTGCCGTCTTTGCCCTTGCCTTTATAAATATAAGTTTGTAACTGTGCCGTAGCCATGGATCAATCCTTCGTTACGCGGTTTGCTTCTTGCAGGCTGGTGACGCCCGCCGCAACTTTCATCAAAGCGGATTGGCGAAGCGTTCTAAAACCTTCTTCTTTGGCTTGCTTGCCAATTTCGAGAGAATTGCCGCCGGCCATAATAATTTGCGACACGGCTGGGGACATCTTTAACACCTCATAAATACCAACCCGGCCTTTGTAGCCGTTGGTACAGGAGTCGCAACCCACAGGTTGAAACACCTGTATCTCGTTGAGCGGGGTGCTTATCATTTCAAAACCTTGCTCGATCAGGGCGCTTTCGGGAATATTTGCCGGTTCCTTGCATTTTGCGCAGAGGCGCCTGGCCAGACGCTGCGCGATGATCAACGAAACAGAGGTCGCGACGTTAAAAGACGGTACGCCCATATTTAACAGGCGAGTCAAAGTCTCTGGTGCACTGTTGGTATGCAAAGTCGATAGCACCAGGTGTCCCGTTTGTGCCGCTTTGATGGCAATTTCGGCGGTTTCGAGATCGCGGATCTCTCCGACCATGACGATGTCCGGATCCTGGCGCAAAAAGGCGCGCAGGGCCTCGGCAAAGGTCAAACCGACGCGGGAGTTGACCTGAACCTGATTGATTCCTTCGAGGTTGATTTCAATGGGGTCTTCGGCCGTTGAAATATTGCGTTCGGGGGTGTTGAGAATGTTCAGGCCCGTATACAGCGATACGGTTTTGCCCGAGCCGGTGGGCCCGGTCACGAGTATCATGCCCTGCGGTTCATGCAGGGCTTTCATATAGGCTTCCTGCTGATCTTCCTCGTAGCCCAGCATCTCGATACCCAGTTGGGCGCTGGTGGGATCCAGAATACGCAGTACGATTTTTTCCCCATACTGGGTGGGTAAGGTGTTTACGCGAAAATCGATAGCCCGGGTTTTGGATAATTTCAGTTTTATGCGCCCGTCCTGTGGAACCCGACGCTCGGAAATATCCATTTGCGACATTACCTTCAGGCGTGCTGCGAGGCGGGGGGCCAGATTCGTCGGTGGCTTGGCCATCTCCTCTAGAATGCCATCGGTGCGAAAGCGAACCCGGTAGCTTTTCTCATAGGGTTCAAAGTGAATGTCCGAAGCGCCCTTTTTGATGGCGTCTAACAGTAGCTTATTAACGAAACGTACAATGGGCGCGTCGTCTGTGCCCTCTCCGGCTTCGGGCTGATCGTCGTCCAGCTCTTCACCGGCTTCCAGGTCGAGAGATTCGAGCTGGATATCGTCGAGATCGCCCAGTGCATTGCCCAGACCTTCATCCTGTCCTTCGACGTAGGCATTAAGAGCGACTTTTAACTTGTCGTATTCGACAACGATGGGTTCGACAGTGGTGCCGACCTGAAAACGAATCTCGTTAATGGCGTGGAGGTTGGTGGGATCGCACATCGCCACCTGCAAGCGGTTGCCGTTGCGCGACATCGGCAGGATAAGGTGCTTGGTGAGCAGGTTGGCATCGACAATGGCCTTGGGGCAACTTTCTATTTTCAGATAGTTGAGGTCGAACAGGGGGACGCCAAATTCGTGTGCCGTGACGTCGGCAATCTGCAGAGCGGACAGCGTGCCGTTTTCCACCAGATACTGCACGAGGGGAACGCTCTCCGCCTCAGAGGATTTTACCGCTTCCTGTGCAGAGACTTCATCCAGCAGGGCGTCGTTAACCAGACGCTGGGGCAGGCCCCGCAAAGCCATATTGCTTGCATTCATTCAAGCTGGTCCGTTGTGGTCGATACTTAAAGTAGATTCTATTTTAGGCTGGTTTTTGTCTTGCGAGCAATCCGTTAATAAAGTTATCGGCAAAATATACTGGGATTTGCGAATTGCGTCATGAGAAGTGGTATCAATTTAGGGCGGATAATGCGGGCTGGGTAGATTTTGAGGATAGATAATAGTTGACCCTAGAAGAAAAAAATGGGGCCGTATGCGGCCCCAATCTATCTACTACCGTGATATTTTCCGCTTAGCGGCATTCAGTGGGTACTAAACGCGTAGGATTCCCTGTGCACGACCATACGACTGTCCCGCCCGCAGAAAGCGAAGGGGTTAACGTAAGCGAAACCGCGGTGCCAAGTGTGACGTTGCTACCCTCAACGGTAAGCGTACCATTGGTACCCACGACGCTGGCCGTGACTTTCCCTACGACTTCGATCGTAGCGCCGGCCCCGGCGTTGGTCAGGGAACCGTTACTGGAAGCCGCTTCTGACACGGTGCTTTTGGCCGCGCTAGCTGCAAATAACAGTTCACTGACCTTGGACCGAACTACGTAGTCCTGATAAGCAGGTAGTGCAATCGCTGCGAGAATGCCGACGATTGCGACTACAATCATCAATTCGATTAGCGTAAAACCACGCTGTATTGCTTTGACTGGGCTTTTCTTCATTAGTGTATCTCCTTGGTAATAAAGCAGGTGGTGATTGCTGTTATACGCGGAGCGCGTATTGGCACGACACCGAGCCTTGACCTCGTTGTTAAGTATTGCTACCAGAGTCTGGGTTAACGTGTACATGGTTATTCGGTTAACCAGCGATAGAGATTAAGCAAAGGCTGTGCCAAGATTGAAAATATTATATAACATGTTGATTTTAATAAATATTTATTTATTTTATTCTCGAGGGCTCTTTGTTCGAGAGTGAATTCGGGGTCATTAGTGACATAATTTGTCAGCTTGTATCCGAGACTGTCATCTGCGGCAAACCTTACGTTGAATCGTGGTAAAGCACGTTCTTTTCGATCGCGGTTGGGGGTCTGGCTTTCCTAAATTACTTCGGAATAGAACGGTAAGAGAGTTTGTTATGTAAGGATGATTTGACATACTTCTACTTGAGTTTGCGGCAATTAACGGATGATAGATTGTTTAGATTCCTCAAGGCGACAATAAGCAAAATATTTGTTAACCAAGCTGATGTCTCCGGCGGTGGGCGGCAGGAAAACGAAGAAAGTGGCGGGATATCGTCGGCGGAGATCAAAGCCGCAGTACTCCAAGGAGATTTCGATACCGCAAAGGCTTTGTATGGAAAACTACCCCGCAAAGACATTAGTGACCCCTATATTTTATTTGTCAGTGCAAAAATTAAGGTAGATCAAAACCTGCTTGAAGAGGCAGTGTCGATATTTGAACGGGTAGAGGTGCTTTGCCCTGAACTACCGAGTATCAATTTTGCGCTCGGAAACGTTGCATTGTCACGAAATGATCTTTCGTCTGCATTGGCCCGCTATCGCAAGCAGTTACAGCTCGATCCGGATATGGCCATGGCCTGGGTGAATTATGGTGTGGCCTTGACTCGAAGCGAAGACTATCCAGCCGCAAGAAAGGTCTTACTTAAAGCGTGCGATCTTCTTCAAGGCAATGATCTGCCAAAATTAAAGCTGGCGCGGGTTCATTACTTAGAACAACGGTATGATCTCGCGAGGGAGATTCTTGCTTCTTTGGACGGTGAAGATAAAGAAACAGATGAGTTAAAGATCGCAGTTCTGCTTGCGGAAGAGAATTACAGTGCGGCCATAGACCAGTTAAAAAAGATGGAAGCTCGCGCGTCGGATGATGCACGAGTCCAAATGCAGTTGGGATTTGCCTGGAATGCTTTCGGAGATTACGAGCGAGCGCTTTACCACTATCTCCAATCGGTAAAGCTGGATCCATATTTTGTTGATGCGTTGTCTAATCTTGGTGTTTTGTATCGAGACCTTGGCCAGTTTGATGATGCGAAAGGGTGTTTCGAAAAAGTAATTGAAATTGATTCGGAGCACAGAGGGGCTTTGTGGGGCTTATCTTTACATCATTTATCTATGCGACGATACGAGGAGGGGTGGCGTAATTATGAGAATAGAGTTTATTGTGATGATTACAGTTCTCGTGAATTTCAGTTACCCAGGTGGACCGGTGAGCTCCGTTCTGGTTTGAATTTATTGGTATCCGCTGAGCAGGGACTTGGCGATGAAATCATGTTTGCTTCTTGTATCCCAGATCTATTGAACGCGGAAATAAATGTTGCCTATGAATGTCACCCCAAATTAGGGGCGTTATTTGCTCGATCATTTCCTGAAGTTGAGGTTGTTGCCAGGGAGCAAAGCCTAACTAATAAATGGATTGATAATTACCCTGACCTGGAGGCGACGATACCTGCTGGTTCTTTGCCGCGTATATTCAGAAATACCGAATTATCTTTCCCTGACAGAAGGGGCTTCCTTAAAGCGGACGAAGAAAAGGTGAAAAATTGGCGTCATGTGTTAGGTGGTTTGGGGAATAGACCAAAAATAGGTATCAGTTGGCAGGGTGGAAAAAAACAAACTAAATCTGCATTTCGCTCCATTCCACTTTGGCAATGGGAGAGTTTATTGCGTTTGGATATAGATTTCATCAGCTTGCAGTATACTGATTGCCGCGAAGAAATCGATGAAGTAAAGGAAAAATTTGGAGTAAAGATACATCACTGGCAGAACGCTATTGATGACTATGACGAAACCGCCGCCCTCGTAAAGGCGCTGGATTTGGTCGTCAGCGTGCAGACCGCGCTTGTGCATCTTGCTGGGGCATTGGGTGCGCCTACGATTGCCATGATTTCAGCGGCGCCGGAATGGCGATATGGCGCTAGCGGAGAAGCTATGTCCTGGTACTCTTCTGTTAGATTATTAAGGCAAAGTCAAATAAATGAGTGGCGAGATGTAATTGGGCAGGCAAGGGATAAGATTACCCAGGAATTCCCTGAATCATTGACTTTCGCTAATCGCTAGCGAATTTAGAGGTGTTAAATGAGCCAAAGTTTTAGCCGAGCTAACCCCAGCCCTCGATTTCATGAATGCCTGGCGCAAAACAGGTTATTGCACATTGAAGGTGATCCGAACGTAGGTATTCCACCAGATCGAATCTATTCGGGGATGAGTATAGTTAGTAATGTTGATCGGCTAAAACGACTGGTTCAATCTACTAATTCATATAGTCTGTTGGATTATGGATGCGGTAAGGGCTTTCAGTATCAGGTGCCGGTAGTGGATCTTGGTTTGCCAGAGAAGGAGATGTTGAGTGACTATCTGGGGGTCACAGGTATACAGCTTTATGATCCGTGTATCGAGCAGCTGGCTCAAATACCAACACAAAAAAGCGACGGTGTTGCGTGTGTCGATGTGCTCCAATTGTGTCCCGAGGAAGACTTACCCTGGATCATAGATGAGTTATTTCGTCTGGCGAATAATTTTGTCTTTGTCACTGTTTCGTGTTTCCCGGCTAAGAAATTACTGTCGAACGGGAGCAATCCTCATTGCACCATACAAAATGAGAAATGGTGGGTCGAATCGTTTCAAAATGTTCGGTCTAATTATCCAGATGTGCTTTGCGAATTGGTCTTAATTTCTTTGGAGAAAGACGCTGACGGCATTTCTCGGGCTAACGAACAAATTTTCAATTTTGGTGCTAGATCAAGTGATCCTCAACAGGTGCGCAATTAATGATTAATGTGTTTATCGGGTTTGATTCAAAAGAAACCGTCGCGTTCCATGTGTTTGCGCACAGCATTATGGCTAGAGCGTCCAAACCAGTTTCGATTACCCCAATATGTTTATCGCACTTAAAGGAAGTGTATTGTCGGCCCGCACATGAATTACAATCTACTGAGTTCTCGTTTTCCAGGTTTTTAGTGCCTTATCTGTCTGACTACGATGGTTGGTCCATATTCATGGACTGCGACATGTTGATGTTGGACGATATCGTCAAATTATGGGATTTGAAAGACGATCGGTATGCGGTGCAGGTTGTTAAACATACTCACTATCCCAAAGAGCCAACGAAATTTCTTGGCCAAACACAAACAAGATATGAAAAAAAGAACTGGTCGAGTGTTATGTTGTTTAACAACGCCAAATGCGCGGCTTTGACTCCAGAATTTGTTAACAGCGCATCGGGCCTAGAGTTGCATCAGTTTAAGTGGCTGGAAAATGATACCTTAATTGGCGATTTGCCAAAATCATGGAATCATTTGGTTGGTTATGATGCGTTCAGTCAGCACGTGTCAAACATCCACTTTACGATTGGCGGCCCTTATTTCGATGAATATAAAAAATCCGAGTATGCCGAGCAGTGGTTTGACGAGCGAGCTAATATGCTCCATGTGGAAAGCGGCACGGATCTATAGTTTTAAGGGCTAAACATTAAAAGTGAGATGCTATTAAGTTTGGGAGAGTTTTCTCGCGATTACTAGCCGTGAAGGAGTCGGTCTAAGCGGGTATCTGCAATAGGAAAATTCTACGTTAAAACCCTGGCTAAAAAGAACTCTGGCCATACGGCGCCCATCAAAAGCATTTTTATGGAACATGCCATCATGTTCTTGTGATCCTACAAGCATTTTGACGATATAGTCTAAATGGTGGGGCTGTGGCGATAGATTGTATGTCAAAGAATATTTTAACCACTGGATCGAAATGGCTGTGATGTCTGGAAAAGTGAGAACCAAAAGCCCATTTTTTTTCAGTACACGGCGCCACTCTGCTAGTGCTATTTCAGTTTGACTAAAAGATAAATGCTCGATCATATGATGTGATTCAATATGGTCAACTGAGTTATCTTCAAACATTTCAAGATTTGTAGCGTCCGCTTTTATATCAGCGTCTTCGTTGTATAGATCACAATTGATTAGCCCCCCTATTTTTTTGCTGCCTGCACCCAGCTGTATACCTTTTGTCGCTTGGGCTCTAAGGCTTAGAAGTAAGGCGTCTATATCTCTAATGACCCTTTTTTTTTGGCGCAATCGTGTCTTGGGGTAAATGATAGTATTTGAATTCTGTGGTGCAATGTCCATTTATATCTCCGAGTAAAAAACTCCCTCATTTGCCAAGGAATAAACTGTGCATTAGGCTGCCTTTTTAACCGCCTGGACTAGTTTACTATCGCATCGATTAGCTGGCTCCACCGCGTGCCTATTACTGTTGGGGAATGATGAATGCGAATGTAATCTTGCGCCTCGCTTATGCACGCTTCTATCTGTCCCTTTTTCTCAATTGCCTCGAGAATGCCCGGCCCCAGGTCGTTTTGAACGCAACCCCATTTTTGAAAAGCTTGGTAAGAAGGAAGAGGATGTGCCACTACATAACGGCCGGCCCATAGAGAGTCAACCATGCGATTGGGGCTCTTGACTAGCTTTGTCTCATTCTCGAGGCTGGGTATGATCACGATGTCACAGGTTTTTAGAGCTTCTTGTCGAGCCGCAATTGACCAGGGCGAAAAAGATAGCACAAGCGCATCCTGGCTATTGTTAATTTTTACACACGCTTGCTCAATGCCGACATTTGGGCTGCATACGATCTCTAAGTGTGTAGGTATCTCGCGTGCTAGCGTTGCCAGTTCGGGAATAGATGTTCGAAGAGAGTCGACGTTCGTGTGTCCGCCAAACCAGCACAGCTTGAGTTTATCGCTTTCCGGTTGAAATAAGGGAGGTGAATACAAAGTTTCGTATGGATCAGTTATTACAGTAGCGGTTCTCGATGTTTTTTCCTTGATAACCGCGGCCATAGCTGGTGTGGCGGCAGTGATCTCGTTGGCCATGTTTGCCATGTCTATATAGTGCTCTCCCAGATGAGGGGAGTCAAAATGATTGTCGCAGATGTCAAATATGACCTTTATACCACTTTCTAGCGCGATTTTTGTTATCTCCGAATTCTCAGTGTGAAAGCTCTTTGAAAATATTACTACATCTTTATTCTTTAAATTTTCAACAAAGCCTTTCTTGTCAAATTTTTTAGGTATGGTATAGAAGTATTGTTTATACTTTTTTGTGCTGGCCAGAAATTTTGCAGGGATGATTATGCGATAACGAGCGCTTGCTAGCTGAGACGCAAGTAAGCCTTGCGATACTGTTATTGGTGCAAATGTGACCCAAAGAATGTTAGTAGACATTGTATTGGAATAACCGTATTAAGAACAGATTATATTCAAACTCATAAGGACTTATTCGAACGGATGATTCTTGGGATTACTAATTTTATAATAAAGGGAATCCAAAATATGATAACTAGCGTTATATTTTTATCTGATCTCTTATGTGGATAATCGATGGCTAATGGCAATTTGTTCCGCAGTATTTCGCTCAGCGTAACCTGCGTTATTAGGCCCATAAGTCAAAAGCGTACCCCCGTTATGTTTTTGCTAATGTATTCGTGAGCAAAGCGCAGGTTGTTAGTGAAGCCGATTAAAAGATGAAAAGTATACGGAGAGTATTGCATTTATTCTTGTGGCGTAAAAGCGTTGCCAATGGTGATGAAGGAAGCGCTTTGAATCACATAAGAAAATTGAGTTCTCTATTTCCAATCGACCCAAACCTGGTAAAGCAGATGGGTGGGTATCTCATTGACCTAAGTCTCTATAAGGAAGCATCACATCTATATAGCCAGGCGCTCGATTTTTGCGAAATAGATATTGGTATTGCGTGTGATCAAATTTATGTTTCCGTTAAGCTTAATAACATTGACGCTGCAATAGCGCTATGTGGTGAGGTATTACTTGCAAATGACTTTTCTGAGGCAGCTCAGAACTCGATTCTGAAGACGCTAAATCGCTTGGATGATGGCGGAGCGATTAACTCTTTAGTCAGCGAGATCAGTACACAATTTGGCGAGAGCTCAAAATCGTTCATTGCAAGGTTATATTGTCAATTCGGCAAGTATGAAGATGCGCTTGCGATTTTCAACTCCTGTCTAGGTAAGCTGGAACCATCTAGTGCCGATGCCCATGCTATCGCAGTTTGTTTTTTTCATACGGGAGCTTTTGACCAAGCCGCAGAAACATATAGGAATATACTAAAGTGGGATCCTTTGGATTTAGGCGCATCTCTAGGGCTTGCTAACGCGGAATATGCTAGGGACAAAGATGCCGGGTTGAAGATCTTGGAGGATTTGATCGCGCGTGAAGATAAATTTGCGCCGGCTTTGTACCAGTTGGGAGCATGGTACCAATTGGCTTCGAGGTATAGCGAAGCTGAGATTTTATTTAGGAAGCTGATTGATCTTAATCCTGATTCAGCGCATGTCCATGTGCAGTTGGGCGGCATATTAGATGCGATGGGTCGGACGGAAGAAGCCATACATGAACTCGAGTTGGCATTTTGCATTGATAGAAGCTTGGTTCATGCCCGCATCAGAGCGGCGACTATTTATAGCAAAACTAGTCTGGCTGAAGCGATCAAACTAATCAACGATACGTTACAGTTGGAAGGTTTAGAAAAAAATGCTTCTTTATTGAGTGAAAAATCGCGTTTGCTCCATGAAGCCCATGATCTGGCAGGTGCGATTAGATCGCTATCACTTGCATTGGAATACGACCCCAAGTCTGTGGCTAAGCAAAACACTTATGCTGTTTTGCTGAGGGAGAGTGGAGAAATTGAAGCAGCGCTTTCGGCGATAGAAAGAGCCGAATTGTTAAGTCAGAAACAGCAAGACCATATTTTTTTCAATAAAGGAACAATTCTTGGTGACTCGGGGCGCTATGATGAGGCTATTGCTTACTTTAACAAGGCAATTCAATTAAATCCTTCTGATTTGTCTATCCGCTGGTACCCTGCGATATACGCATTGGCCTACCACAACTACCGAGAAGGCTGGGCAAACTATGAATTTAGATTCCATAAGGCAGAGGCGGTAAGACGTGAGTTTAACTTGGCAAGATGGGAGCTTGGCCGACGGGGAACCGTGCTTGTGTATCGAGAGCAGGGGCTTGGCGACGAAATCATGTTCGCTTCATGTATCCCCGAACTGCTTAATTGCGTTGATTCAGTGGTTATAGAGTGCCACCCTAAGCTCGAGGCGCTTTACCGGCGATCTTTCCCTGAAGCAGAAGTTATCGGGAACCTAGATATGAATGACACGTCTTGGCTCGATGGAAAACTTGGAATAGATACAGAATTGCCGTGCGGATCACTACCATTACATTTTCGCAATTCGCTTTCTGAATTTGGCGAAGGGAGCCCTTATTTACTTCACGATATTAGTAAAGCCATTCAATGGCAAAATAGACTAGCCCCATTTAGCGGTAAGAGATTGGTGGCCTTGTCTTGGCGAGGGGGATCCTATCAAACAAGAAGTGGTCTGCGATCCGTTTCGGTAGAAAAACTTGGCTCTCTATTAAGCTTACCCAACACCGAGTTCTTTAGTCTCCAATATGGGGAGGTGCAAGAGGATCTTGCAACAATCGAACAAACTTTTGGTGTCAAGATCCATCATTTTCAGGATATGGTGGACGACTATGACGAGACGGCGGCGTTTCTCGCGAATATGGATGTAGTTGTGAGTGTACAGACTTCCCTGGTGCATTTATGCGGCGCACTTGGAGTGCCGGTATTATGCATGTTGCCGAAGGTGCCCGAGTGGCGGTATGGATATACTGGTGATAGCATGCCTTGGTACGGTTCGGTTCGCTTGTTCAGGCAACAGTCATCGGGCGATTGGAGTGATGTCCTGGAAAACGTTTGCGCTGCTATTGAGCAAGATTTCATCTAAATTCAGCTATTTAACGCGTGGTAATGGAGGGGATAGATGGGAATTCTAGGGTTTTCTCGTAAAGAAAATATAGGCGAATTTGCGAGCGAATTGTGCAAGGAGCTCACAGCTAAGTATCCCGTTGCTATGGATACTAATTCCCAAAGCATGGTTTCCGAGAAGAACTTGAGTAAGACCCTCGAAGGCGTATTTAACAAAGCCGCAGATTTTAAGACGCGAAATAAACTCGGTGTTATTGGCAAAGCAAAGCTGATTAACGCTTTTCAGTGGGAGCTAAAAGACGCGGGTTACACAGACAAATTCGTCAAGCTGGCGGTAGAGGGTATTACTGCTTACACCAGTCGAAAGGCGTCTTGACCTTTCTTTGATAGCTCTAGTCTCCTGGTCAATTTTTGCCTGTGTTCATGCGATCAACATAAAGCTGGGGTGCGCGCGGCTCTGTCGAGAGAGGCAGGTCTTAATTAGTGTTGTAACAGGGAGTTAGAGCAGCATTAGCGCTGTATTAGTGTCGTATAAGTAGCGATAAATCAACCGCCCGACAGTGCTTGGTCAGTTGCCCGCTCGAAAGAAAGTCGACGCCGGGCAGGGCATACTGAACGATACTCTGCTCCGTGATGTTGCCCGATACTTCTAGTTTTACGTTTTTCGACCCTCTAACTTCACACGCTTTTTTTATATCTTCGATCGAGAAGTTGTCGAGCATAATGGTGTTGGGTTCTGCTGCCAGAGCTTCCTGAAATTCTGTCAGATTTTCCACCTCGATTTCTATGGCAAGCCCGGGTGCCTGGGTTCGCGCTGTCTCTATTGCAGCGGTGATACCCCCGCATGCGGCGATGTGATTTTCCTTGATCAGGAACGCATCGTACAAACCCATGCGGTGATTATGGCATCCACCCACGGCTACTGCGTACTTTTGCGCCACTCGAAGTCCCGGTACGGTTTTTCGAGTATCGAGAATTTTGGTGCCGCATTTTGCAACGAGATTGGCGTAGTGTCTGGATAGGGTTGCGGTACCGGAAAGAAGTTGCAGAAAATTTAGGGCCGTCCGTTCCCCGGTAAGGATGTTCCTGGAGTTGCCCGACAGTTTGCACAAAGTTTGATCAGTTGATATTTCGTCCCCGTCTCTGACCAGCCAGTCGATAACGATAGTCGGGTCGAGCTGCTGAAAAACCTCGTTGACCCAGGGAATACCGCACACCACGGCATTTTCCCGCGAAAGAATGATGGCTTCGCTGATACGCTCTGGCGGGATCAGCTGGGCGGTCACATCCCCGCTACCCACGTCTTCCCGCAATGCCGCGGTAACGTTTTCGACGATCGATTTCGCCAAAGCCGGGTTTGTCTGAGTCATTCTCTGGCCCGAAAAAAGGACAAATTATAACAGCCGGGGCCAGGGTCTCGACGTAGAGGTGAGCGTCGAAAACCGATTTTGTCCAGCGCAAACGAGCACAAGTTCACGTGTCTTCAATAAGATGGTTGACAAACCTTCTCCGCGCAATAAACATTGCCACCTAAGCAACTGAAATAACGCGTTTTAAACATAAAGTAAGGCCTTTGGCGGTTTGGCAGTGCGCGCGCCCGTGTGATTTTCGATATTCGCTGGGGCCTCATGCGCCTGCAATACCTACCGCAAGGAATGCCGGATTCTGGACATGTCGAAAGCGATATCGATACCAACGCCGACGCAATCGTCGAGGGCTCTACTCGTGCCCCTTCGAATGCTGAGTGACCGTGCCCGGCAATTTCTCACCGAGAGCGCGGACCGGCTTTTTGGCAGATTGCCCGACGTGTTCTTTGAGCTGGCCGATGATCTAGAGGACGGTCGTCGGCAAACGCAGTATTTCGATGCTATTTCCGCGTTGCGGAACGAGCGCACGGAGATCGTCAACGACTGGGTCTCTTCGGTGACAGCCAGACTGCAGGCTTTTGCTGATACCGTCGAACATTCGGGTGGGCCCGGCGCTTTGGGTGCAACTTCCGCTTCGGTTTGCCGGTCCGAAAACCCCTGTCGAGGCGAAGGTGATTCCACCGAACTCATAGTGGCCTTCGACAAACTGGTATCCGAGGCTCGGATCGCGTGCGATCCGGTGTTGACCTCGCTCTCGTTGAGGTTGGGCAGTTTGCTCGCAGTGGACCTGGACAAGCGCGATTGCCCTCTGAGCCCGGAACGGATCACCGACGACTTCCTGCAAGCGATCGGGGGGCGCGGATTAGCCATGTCGCCACTGCTGACATTGTTGAAACTGTATGACGAGGATGTCCTCGCGCGTTGGGGCGGTTTTCTCGAGCAGTGCGACGAGCTGCTATGCGGCATCGGTATTTTGCCGGATCTCGATGTTAGTTCAGCGCGCAAATGTAGCTCCGGCGCCGCTTCAGGCAGTGCAGATGACTGCAAGAAAACAACCGGCGCGTCGCCACGTCGGGGGCCCCTGGCTGAGCCCAGTATTGACGAGCCCGATGAGCTACCGATACCAGCCGGTTCGCTAATAGCGGAGGAGGCCCGGTGTCTCGATCAGCTGGAACAAGGCTGGAATGATCCGGCTGTTAGTCGCGGTGTTGGTTTTGAGCCCGAGGAAACCGGCGGCGACATGGAAACAAATCGCAGTACAGATGCTCGTCTCACGACCGAAGAGTTGTTAAATCTGTTGGATAGCGCTGAGCTCGAGTCAATGTTGGTCGCGACACCCGATGTGTTACAACCGATAGATCGCATTGCTGTACTGACACGCGTGCAAGAGGCCCTGGCGCGACATGGCAGGAGTCTCGCCGATCTCGACCGTCAGGACAGGAACATTCTTGCCTTGCTCGATCGCGGGTTTCGTGAGTATTTTGCCTTTGGTTATATCCCGCAAGCCCTGTGGGAGCTGGTTTCACTGGCCGTGATGCCAGTGGTAAAAACCGCGCTGGCGAACCCCGCTTTCTTCGAGTCTGAACAACATCCGGCGCGCCGACTGCTAAACGAAGTCGCGTCTGCCTCTATCGGTTTGTCTGCCGGAAGTGGCCTGGACGAAGACCCCGTGTATAAAAAGCTCGTGCGGATTTTCGAGCAATGGCAAACGCTCGATGACAACGCAAGAGGATTGTCCGGTTTGCTTCTCGACTTTATATGTTTCGTGGAATCCCGCCGACAAGAGGTCAGCGTCCGCGAGCGCGAGGTTGTTGAAAAAGAACTCGGCAACATCAAGCTGAACGACAGCTATTGCCTGGTAGAGCGCGCGCTCGGTGAACGACTGCTTGACAAGGAGACCGGATTCGCGGTTTTGCAGTTTGTCGAGGCCGGCTGGAGCAAAGTACTGTTTGCTGCAGCGCTGAAGTACGGCGCCGATTCCAGGCAATGGATGCAGAATATACACTTGCTGGATCAATTGCTCGGGTTGGAATCCGCGGAGGGGGCAATTGACGGGGAATTTCTGACGACCCTGCTGGCTTTGATGGAAGAAGCCCTTATTGCTGTCAATTTCGATGCCTATCAGGGGCATGGGATGCTGGAAAATGTCAGGTGTTATTTCCTCGAGGGGCGGGATGCGAACAAGACTGCCCATCCGATAATACTGGATCGAGCGGAAGCGATGCAGTCAGGTGATACCAGTATGCGAGTGTGTGTCAGCGCTCTCGTACTGGACATTCCGGGTTCTGGCGGCACGTCCGGTGACAGGTTAGATAACGCCCTCGAACATAGCATGTTAGCGAGAATTGACTCTCTAAAGCGCGGTGTTTGGGTGGAAATGCCGGTTGGCGATGGCGCGGAATGCCCGGTGCGGGCGCGCTTGCTCGATATTGTCGAGCCCTCAGGGGACTATATTTTTGGCGACCATTGTGGCGGCAAGATCGCGGTACAAAATCGCCAGTGGCTTGCTTGCAAGCTGAAGGACGACGACCTGAAAATACTCGATAAAAATAAACTGTTTGACGGTGCCCTGGCGGTAGCCATTCATGATCTCTATGGCCATGGTGACGGCAGCGGTGAACTGAATTAGCGCGATAGCAGCAGGGCGCGGGTGTCGGCGAGGCGCTTATGAATGCGGTTATTTTTCCAGTACGCCCTGGCAAACTAGCGCCCTATAAGCACCGAGTGTGCGTGGGACATTGTCCGGTACCCAATGGTCTGTCGTATTTTTTCGGGCGTGCTAAGGGCGGTGATCGGGAGCTGTTGTCGCTCGGGCTTTCGCACTTGAGATGGCGACTTTGACACAAAATCTAACCATTGATGCGGCGGGATGGCTGGCCGATGTTAATCGGATTGATTCGCCGAATTTCGCGGAGCGGCCCGCTGGCATAACACCCTCGCTGTTGGTGATTCACAACATTAGCCTACCACCGGGACAATTTGGTGGGCCCTATATTACCGAGTTTTTCTGCAATCGCCTCGACTGCGACGCGCATCCCTTTTTTAAAGAGATCGAAGGCATGACTGTCTCCGCTCATCTGCTGATCGATCGAGACGGTGAGATCACTCAGTTTGTTTCGTTTGCCGACTGCGCCTGGCACGCCGGCGTTTCCGTTTTTGAGGGCCGTGAACGGTGCAATGAGTATTCCATAGGGGTCGAGCTAGAGGGTGTCGATGATCTCCCGTACACATCTTTTCAGTACGCCGCACTGACCCGGGTCACCCAACAGATCATGTTGCGCTACCCCGACATCACGCGTGAGCGTATTGTCGGTCACAGTGATATCGCCCCAGGGCGTAAAACCGATCCGGGACCAGCTTTTGGCTGGCAGCGATACCTGAGTGGCTTATAGGCGTTTCGTTGCGGCTTGCTCGTGAATTAAAGTTTGCTCTTGACCTGACCTCTGAACATGCGTGGCTTCGGGTGCTGAGCTGGAAGTGTGGCTTTTATTCGGGGCATTCGGGGGACGCGGGTTTCCTCTAGTGCGCCGCCGTACTGCTGTAACTACTCCCATTGCTACAGTGGTGGGTTCTGCACGCATGTAAAGAGGCCGCTGCGTTTAGCGCTGCCACTTTACCTCCAATTGGTCTTCATGCAGTGCCAGCGACCGGGCCACTATAAACAGATAATCGGACAGTCGATTGAAAAACATGTACACCGGGCCCTCCAGCTGCGTCCTGTCGGCAATATCAAGCAGGCGGCGCTCGGCGCGGCGACAAACCGCGCGAGCGATGTGGGCCTGAGTAGAAGCGGCGTTGCCGCCTGGCAGGACAAACGCGGTCAGTGGCGGTAGCGGACTCTCCAGGTCGTCGATCCAATGCTCCAGTTTCTGTACCTGTTGCGCGCCTAGAGAGATCCCGGGTGCGCCGGCCAGAATTGCTCCAACGTCAAAAAGCCGGTGTTGAATCTCCTGCAGCGTACCCGCAAGCGCTGGATCCTGGGTCAGACAGATCAGCGCTCCCAGATGGGCATTGCATTCATCGACTGTGCCAATGGCTTCGATCAGCGGGTCGTTTTTCGCAAGGCGTCGACCATCGGCCAGTCCCGTGCTGCCATCGTCTCCGGTACGGGTATATATCCTGGTCATATGGCTCCATCCTCACCGACTGATATTGGAGGGTGCGGTTTGCGACGGTCGCACAGGGGGCGGTTGATCGCTCGATTTTGGATCGCCGTTCCAGGGCGCTACTTTGAACAGCAGTAACATGCCCGGAATCGCCGTCAGGGCGCAGACATAAAAAAAGTTTTCCCACCCTATATGCTCGACCGCGTAACCGGTGCTGGCATTGGCAATAGTGCGGGGCACTGCAGTGAGTGCGGTCAGCAGCGCGAGCTGAGTCGCCGTATGAACCCGACTGGTGGTGCGGGCGATAAAGGCCAGAAACGCGGCCGTCCCCAGACCGACACCCAGGTACTCGAAACCGATGACCAGGGCCAGTAACCACAGCCCCTCTCCAATTCTCGCGAGCACTGCAAAACCAAAGATTGAGACGAGTTGAATCACGCCAAAAATCCACAGCGCCCGATTAATGCCAATTTTTAACATCAGAATGCCGCCCGCGAGGCCGCCAATCACCATGGGCCACAGGGCTGCGTGTTTCGCGACCAGGCCGATTTCTGACAATTCAAAGCCCATGTCGATATAAAACGGTGTTGCCAGTGCTGTTGCCAGGTTGTCGCCCAGTTTGTACAGAAACATGAAGCTCAGGACCAGCAGGGCGTGATGCAGGCCGAGGCGATCGACGAACTCCCTGAATGGCTCGACGATGGCGGCCTCTAGCGATTCCGGTGGTGGCGCCGGATGGTCGGGTTCGCTGATCGTGATAGTCAAAATAATCGCCACCGACATGAAGGCGGCAGTGACGAGGAAGACGCTGTGCCAGGGGGTGTGGTCGGCCAGTACCAGTGCCAGGGAACCGGGCACCAGGCCGGCGATGCGGTAGGCATTGACGTGGATGGCGTTGCCAAGGCCCAGCTCGCGGTCGGGCAGTAACTCGCGTCGATAGGCGTCGATGGCGATGTCCTGCGTGGCGCTGAAAAAGGCGATGCAGGCACAGAGCCCGGCAATCAGCCATAGATCGCTGTTCGTATTGAAATAGGGCAGCAGGGAAATAGTAATAAACAGAGCGATCTGCGTGACCAGCATGTAGCCACGACGGCGCCCCAGAAAAGGCAGGGGGTAGCGCTCGAGGATCGGTGCCCAGAAGAACTTCCAGGTATAGGGTAAACCGATTAGCGTGAACAGACCGATTTCCTTCAGACCGACGCCTTCCGTGCGCAGCCATGCGGGCACCAGTGAAATCAGGATAAAAAAAGGCAAGCCAGAGGCAAAGCCAGAAAACACGCAGATCAGCATACGGCGGTTGAATACCGCTGCGTACAGGCCGGAGTCAGTCATCGATTCTTGGTTGGGCTTGGGGGTCGGTTGCAACGTCAGTGGTGGGCACTCTACCAGCTTTTTCGTTGTCCCGGCTTGAATAACCGGGGATCATCCCAATTGAAGTAAAATAATGTATTCCTTTTTAGTCAGTTACACTGAGCTGCCGTCGATCATCCCGGTTGTCAGGGGGCATATCGGCGTATCCGCATGCGCGCGCTCCTGCTGATATTCATCGCTGTTCCTGTTCTGGAGATGTGGCTTCTCATCCGGGTGGGCGGCGTGATTGGCGCATGGCCGACTATCGGTCTGGTTCTGTTGACCGCGGTTGTCGGCCTGGCCTTGCTGCGCCAGCAGGGTTTCGCCACGCTGGTTCGCGGCGTCGGTAAGCTGGATCAAGGCGAGCTGCCCGCTCAAGAGATGTTCGAAGGCCTGATTCTGGCGGTATGCGGGGCGCTTCTTTTAACGCCCGGGTTTTTTACAGACGTCGTCGGTTTTGCCGGTTTGCTGCCCGCTCCGCGGCGCTGGCTGGTGGGACGTCTTCTCAGTAGGGCGCACGTCGTCGATGGGGCCTATCGTCGTCACGCGGCATTTAGTAGGCGTGAGAATGTCCATCGCGAAACCAGTGAGAGATCAACGCTTGAAGGGGAATATCGCCGGGAGGATTGAACCCCTCTCTCTGCCAGGTATTGTGTCGTTTGCTTGTCGTTGATTTTCCTGCGGATTCCTGTTCGTCGCAAAAATTTTTCCGGTGGCCTTGAAAAATGATTTAACGCCTCCAGATAGGGGGCAGTTTCGGAGTTTACTCCGAACGCACGATTTTTATTAAAAAGACAGGTGGAGAAAGTTGAGATGAAGATTCGTCCGTTAAACGACCGGGTGGTCGTACGTCGAAAGGAAGAAGAGGAAACCAGTGCTGGAGGCATCCTGTTGCCCGGTACGGCAAAGGAAAAACCGAATGAAGGCGAAGTTATCGCCGTCGGTGAAGGCCGCTTGCTCGACAATGGCGAAGTCCGTCCCCTCAGCGTCAAGGTGGGCGACAAGGTGATATTTGGCCCCTACGCCGGTGGCAGCAACACCATCAAAGATGGCGATGACGAGCTCATCATCATGAGCGAGAGCGAGATCTTTGGTGTGATTGAAGGCTAGTCGGGCCGGCGATCCAGAGAAATAATCAAGAGCTTAGAGAGAAGGAAAGAATCATGGCTGCAAAAGATGTCTATTTCAGTGATAAAGCCCGGCGCAAAATGCTCGCCGGCGTCAACGTGTTGGCGGATGCCGTCAAGGTCACGCTGGGCCCGAAAGGCCGAAATGTCATTCTCGACAAAACTTTTGGCGCACCCACTGTCACTAAAGACGGTGTATCTGTCGCCAAGGAAATCGAGCTGGCAGACAAGTTTGAAAACATGGGCGCGCAGATGGTCAA
>DJFY01000026.1:19147-19428 GCA_002431545.1 Cellvibrionales bacterium UBA5860
GTTGCCAGCAAGTCCTCCGACGAAGCCGGCGACGGTACCACTACCGCGACTGTACTGGCGCAATCTATCCTCAACGAAGGCCTAAAAGCGGTTGCCGCTGGCCTCAATCCTATGGATCTGAAACGCGGTATCGACAAAGCTGTAGCGGCCGCGGTCGAAGAAATACAGAAATTGGCGAAGCCCTGTACCGATTCCAAGGAAATCGCTCAGGTGGGCACTATTTCCGCCAATAGCGACGTACAAGTGGGCGATATCATTGCCGAGGCGATGGACAAGGTCGG
>DJFY01000026.1:19682-24150 GCA_002431545.1 Cellvibrionales bacterium UBA5860
GTCGGCAAGGAAGGCGTGATCACGGTCGAGGAAGGTTCAGGCCTCGAAAACGAGCTGGATCTGGTTGAAGGTATGCAGTTCGATCGCGGTTATCTGTCGCCTTACTTCATTACCAACCAGGACAGCATGAGTGCCGAAATCGACTCGCCCTATGTCCTGCTGGTGGACAAGAAAATCTCTAATATTCGCGAACTGCTGGGTTTGCTTGAGTCTGTAGCCAAGGCCAGCAAACCACTGGTTATCGTTGCCGAAGACGTCGAAGGTGAGGCACTGGCAACGCTGGTGGTCAATAACCTGCGCGGCATAGTTAAGGTCGCGGCCTGTAAAGCGCCTGGCTTTGGCGATCGGCGTAAAGCCATGTTGCAGGATATCGCGGTATTGACCGGTGCCACAGTAATTTCCGAGGAAGTGGGTCTCGACCTGGAGAATGCGACACTCGAACATCTCGGCCAGGCCAAGCGCATCAGCATGACCAAGGAAAATACCACTATCGTCGATGGTGCGGGTTCTGCCGAGGATATTAAAGGCCGGGTTAACCAGATTCGCGCCGAGATCGAAGATACCAGTTCCGACTACGACCGCGAAAAGCTGCAGGAACGCCTGGCCAAGCTAGCCGGTGGTGTTGCGGTAATCAAGGTGGGCGCCGCCACTGAGGTCGAAATGAAGGAGAAGAAAGCACGCGTGGAAGACGCGTTGCATTCGACTCGCGCCGCCGTCGAAGAGGGCGTGGTGCCTGGTGGTGGTGTTGCCCTGGTGCGCGCGCTGCAGGCTATCGACAAGCTCGAAGGCGACAATAACGACCAGAATGTCGGTATTCGCATTGCGCGTCGTGCTATGGAGGCGCCGCTGCGTCAGATCGTTGAAAACGCTGGTGAAGAAGGCAGTGTTATTGTCGACAAGGTCAAGAAAGAGAAAGGCAACACTGGTTACAACGCCGCTACTGGCGAATTCGGCGACATGGTGAAGCTGGGTATTCTCGATCCGGCCAAGGTGACGCGAACTGCTTTACAGGGCGCTGCTTCGATTGCCGGCCTCATGATTACCACTGAGGCGATGATCAGTGAAGCACCGGAGCCGGAATCTGCTGCTGCACCTGCCATGCCAGACATGGGTGGTATGGGTGGTATGGGCGGCATGGGCGGCATGATGTAAGCTGATTCCACTGCTTTAATCTGTTAAAAAAAAGCCCCGCATATGCGGGGCTTTTTCGTATTCGATATTGAAGAACAATCGCTGTGTCATCGTGTGGTTGCGGTGCTTAGAGCTTTAACGCCAACATTTGTGTGGTTTTTTTGTTCGGCGTTTACGTCTAGAATAACAGGCGTTTTGTCGCGACGCGCGATGCAGTTTATTAGGCTGGCCTGCACTAATTACGTGATCCCTGTTATCGCGGGGATCCTATAACGACAATATTAACCAGTAAAAACAAGGTGGATTGGATGGAAAACGTGGCATCGATGGAATACATCAATTTTCTGTTTCGTTGGGGGCACCTGTTATTCGGGATTACCTGGATAGGCCTTTTATATTATTTCAACTTTATTCAAGGGGGTTACTTCAAGCAGGCGACGCCTGAAGCGCTAAGCGATGCTAAGGCCAAGCTGGCGCCGAGTGCTCTGTGGTGGTTCCGCTGGGGCGCGATGTTTACCTTTATCACCGGTGTGGTTCTGCTGCTGGGTGTGCAGAAACAGGGCGTGATGAATGAATATATTGTTGTCGGCGCATTGTTCGGTACGCTGATGTTCCTCAACGTCTGGCTGATTATCTGGCCCAATCAGAAAATAGCGCTGGGCATAGTCGAGGGTGGAGATGGCCCGACGGCTGCCGCCAAAGCCTTGCTGGCATCGCGCACCAACACGCTGTTTTCCGGCCCGATGGCCTACTGCATGCTTGCCTCACCCCATATCGGCTACGATACCGGAAACCTGCTCAGTGGCTCCGGCGGCGGTACAGGGATGTATGTCATGCTCGCTATTATCGCCGCCCTCGAGGTGAACGCCATTGCAGGCAAGCAAGGTCCCATAGAGACCGTCAAGGGCGTGATCACCAGCAGTATCGTATTGACTGCGATCATGGTGGTAGTGCTTGGCGCGTTATAATTTCTTACCTTGTAGAAAAACCGGCTCTCTAGCCGGTTTTTTTTTCTCCGAAGGCCGGTGCCGTGTGTATTATAATTTGCCGCCGATTCTCTCAGTACATGGGATTGCCACAAGATGACCGACAACAATAATCCGCGCCGGGAACCGCTGGTAGCCCGACGCGATGTCGATGTGAGTGCCGCACGCCCGGAAAAATTCCGCTCGCCGCCGTCTGGTCCGCAAGCGGTGAAAACTAGCAAGGTGCTTGTATTTGTCGTCGTGTTGCTAATGGCCGGATGCGCGGCGCTGGCCTGGTTTGGTTGGCAACAGCACCAGTCACACCGGACCCTGCAGACCAGGTTTGACGCGCTTTCCCAAAAAATTCAATCCACCGACGCATCGTTAAGCGAATCCGGGGCCGCTTTGTCGGTGAAGCTTGTCGATCAGGAGGAGGAGATGAAAAAACACTGGTCCGAGATACGCAAGCTCTGGGGGGTTGCCAATGATCGCAACAAAAATGCGATTAAATCGCTGGAAGACACTATTGCGGAAAATACGAAAAGTCAGAAAAAACTTGCCGGTAGTGTTCAGGAGGTAGTACAGGCGCAGAAAAAACTGCGAACGCTGGTCGGTGAGTTGGGCGGCGATTCGCTGGCAGCCGTGGCGCGCATCGAGGAAATCAGCGAGCGCATTGATGAGGTGGTATCCGACCAGTCGGTGATGCGCAACAGCCTGGAGCAAAAACTTCGAAAGGTGGAGCAGAAGATACAGGCCCACGATCTGGCAATCGAGTCGATCGATGCATTTCGCCGGCAGACTAACGCAGCGATCAGTGCTATACAACAGAGCTCGCCGGGTGCGCCCTGACAGACCGCCTCGCGAAATTTCCACTCTGACTTTTTAATTTCTCCTGAAGTAGCAGCGCGAGATATATCCATGACGACAATACGCCAGGAAGACTTGATTGCAGGGGTCGCTGATGCCCTGCAATACATTTCCTACTATCACCCCACCGATTTCATCCAGGCCATGCATGAAGCTTATTTGAGGGAAGAATCAGAGGCCGCTCGCGACGCGATGGCGCAGATTCTCGTCAATTCACGCATGTGTGCGCTAGGGCATCGGCCGATTTGTCAGGATACCGGTATCGTTACCGTTCTTCTGAAAGTGGGTATGGGGATACAGTGGCAGGGCGATTTGTCGGTTACCGAGATGATCAATGAGGGCGTGCGCCGGGCTTATTTGCTGCCGGATAACGTCTTGCGCGCGTCGATTCTCCAGGACCCGGATGGGGCACGTGAAAATACCGGTGACAATACGCCGGCGGTAATCCACTACGAACTGGTGCCGGGGGACAAGCTGGATGTTTATCTGGCGGCCAAGGGTGGCGGTTCGGAGGCGAAGGCAAAATTTGCCATGTTGAATCCTTCCGATTCGGTTGTCGACTGGGTTGTCAGCCAGATTCCCAGTATGGGTGCTGGCTGGTGTCCGCCCGGAATGCTTGGCGTGGGAATTGGCGGTACCGCGGAAAAAGCCATGCTGATGGCCAAGGAGTCGCTGTTTGATCCCATCGATATCCAGGCCCTCGAGGCCAGGGGCGCGACCAACAGGGGGGAAGAATTGCGGCTGGAGCTGATGAGTGCCATCAATGCCCTCGGCATTGGTGCTCAGGGCATGGGCGGGTTGACTACAGTGCTCGATGTGAAAGTCAAGGAATACCCCACGCACGCCGCTAACAAAGCGGTTGCCATTATTCCCAACTGTGCCGCCACGCGGCACATCCATTTCACCATGGATGGCTCGGGCTCGGTCAACCTGGAGCCCCCTAGTATCGATGACTGGCCCGACATTGCGTGGGAGCTCGGTGACAGCGTGCGCCGGGTCAACCTGGATAGCGTGACCGAAGAGGATATTCGTGAGTGGCAACCCGGCGAAACTCTGCTGCTCTCGGGTAAATTACTGACCGGGCGCGATGCTGCCCACAAGAAGATCGTCGATATGCTGGCCAACGGCGAAACCCTGCCCGTGGATTTCAAGAATCGCTTTATTTACTACGTTGGCCCGGTAGATCCCGTGAGGGATGAAGTGGTGGGTCCGGCAGGTCCAACCACAGCAACGAGAATGGACAAATTCACACGAACCATGCTGGAGCAAACCGGACTGCGCGGCATGGTAGGAAAAGCAGAACGTGGGCCCGCCGCGATCGAGGCGATACGGGACAGCGCGGCGGTGTATCTAATGGCGGTCGGCGGTGCTGCTTACCTGGTGTCGAGGGCGATCAAGGCGGCGAAAACAGTTGCTTTCGAGGAGTTGGGTATGGAGGCCATCTACGAATTCGAAGTCGTCGACATGCCGGTCACAGTCGCTGTGGATTGTCGCGGTCATTCGGT
>DJFY01000026.1:24463-36617 GCA_002431545.1 Cellvibrionales bacterium UBA5860
GTCGTTGCCGGTAGGATTGATATTTTTCTAGCTGCGGTATCTATACGCGAGACGGGTGCAAGCAGGCCTTGAATTTCTGAACTTAGCTGCAATTAATCTGACAAATATTAACTGTGCAGCTATAATTCCGCACCCTGGCCAGTGAGGCCGCTGGTGCCCTAAAAAATAGTGCCATGGGTATAATTTACAACGAGGAAAGGAACATGTCGGTACGTAAGTGGTTATCTATTGTGCTTGTTGCGGTGTTGACCGTTGCTGCTAAGGTCGATGCGAACGAGGGGTTTTACGTGGGGCCATCGCTAAGCGCGTACTATCTGGACAGCGACCGCTATGTGGGTGGTGCTGAAGACGCGGTGGTTGCCGGTGCTAATCTGGGTTATCGGTTTTTTAACGACTGGGCTCTGGAATTGGGCGTCGGTAGCGAGGTTGCCGGTAACGACCTGGAACTGGCCAAACTGGATTTCTATTACTGGTTCGGTGAGGACGCCACGACCTGGCGGCCTTATTTTACTATGGGTGTAGCTTACTATGAGCAGGATGTGAGTAGCTCCGGGCCAGTCCTGAATCCCGACCAGAAGTACACTCATCAAGGCAGTGTGGGTATGGGCCTGTCGAAAATGCTGGACGATCACCTGGAGTTTCGCGGTGATGTGCGATTCCTGCATCAGGTTCGCGAGGGTCACGAAGGTATCAACGACGGCTCGCTGAATCTCGCCCTAAACTATTTCTTCAATGGCCCCAAGGCGGCGCCGATTGTCGCGGCTGAGCCTGTGCCAGAGCCGGAGTATGTTGAGCCTGCTCCCGAACCCCAGCCCGATCAATTACGCACGATTACAGTGCGTTTGAACGTCGAATTTGAATTCGACAAAGCGATTGTGCGCGCGATTTACGGCGATGAATTGCAGGCAGTGGCCAACGCCATGAAAGTACACGATGACATCGAACTCGTGCTCGAGGGGCATACTGACTGGATCGGTACAGATGCCTATAACCAGGATTTGTCTGACCGGCGTGCTAAAGCGGTTAAAGCCAAATTGGTAGAGACTTATGGCATCGCAGCCAACCGCATATCGACGGTGGGTTACGGTGAGTCCAGGCCTATAGCCGATAACAAAACCGACGAAGGTCGAGCGCGCAACCGCCGAGTCATCGGCGAACTGTCCTACTCAGAAGTCGTGGTGGATTGACCGGCAGACTTGACTACAAGCCGGCTCTCGCCTGGCGTATAAAAAAACGGCACCTTTCGGTGCCGTTTTTTTGTTGCACTTGCTGGTGGGTAAGTTAACCAGTTAACCAGCTAAACCCCTGGCTGGCGGCTAAATTCGTATCGAACTGCTAAATTTGTATCCGGAATTAAATTTGCCCCGGGGCGCGAAAAAGTCAAATGACCAAGACACTGTACTGGCACGATTACGAGACTACCGGGGTAAACGCCGCCTTCGATCGCCCCACCCAGTTTGCAGGTGTGCGCACAGATGAGGATTTGAACGTTGTTGGCGAGCCTCTGATGCTGTATTGCCAGCCAGCACTGGATCGTCTGCCGCACCCCCGCGCCTGCCTGGTGACTGGTCTGGCACCGCAGACCTTGAGCGAAAAAGGCCTGCCGGAACCCGCTTTCGCTGCTCGGGTTGTTGGCGAGCTGGCGCGGCCCGGGACCTGCGGCGTTGGCTATAACAGTATTCGCTTTGACGACGAAATCACGCGTCATCTACTCTACCGAAATTTTTTCGATCCCTACGAGCGCGAATGGAAGAACGGCAACTCGCGTTGGGATATCATCGATATGGTGCGTCTCACGCGGGCGCTACGGCCTGAGGGTATCGAATGGCCCAATTACGACGATGGCACCTGGAGTTTTCGACTGGAAGATCTCTCCAATGCAAATCGCCTGCAACACGAGGCGGCCCACGACGCGCTCTCCGATGTTTATGCCACGATAGACCTGGCGCGGCTGGTCAGGAAGGCCCAACCCAGGCTCTACGATTATGCTTTTGGTTTGCGCGACAAGCGGCGCGTAGCTGCTTTAATCGATGTCCGCGGGCAAGCGCCGTTTTTACATGTTTCCTCGCGTTTACCCCGGCGTAATGGCTATCTGGGGCTGATGATGCCCCTGTGTCAGCACCCGACAAACAGCAATGCGGTTGTCGCAATAAACCTGTCGGCAGACCCGCGCCCGGTGCTTGACCTCGATGCAGAAGCGCTCAGAGACCTTATGTTTACTCCGAGTCAGGAACTGGCGGATGAAGCCGTTAGACCTGCCCTGAAAGGGGTTCATTTGAACCGGTGCCCGATCGTGGCAACACCGCGACTGCTGGATAAAGCCGCCGCGCAGCGATTGCACATCGACCTAGATCTGTGTCAGCGGCACTGGCAGCAATTGCGGCAGCGCGATATCAGCGACAAGCTCGAGCAAGTGTTTTCCGCCAGGGAATTTGCCGAGCAGGACGTCGAAGGTGCCTTGTACGAGGGTTTTATTCCGGATGGGGATCGAAAGCTGGCGGTTCAAGTACGCTCGCAGGAGGCACATGAATTAGCCGCACAGGACATTGAGTTTTCCGACAGGCGTTATCAGGAGTTGCTGTTTCGCTACCGAGCCCGGTACGCTCCGGACACGCTATCGGCCGAAGAAGCCGAGCGCTGGCGCCAACTCAGAGGTGCCTGGTTTGACGGCAGGGAGCCAAATATTCTCGGTATTCAGGCTTACCGGACAGAACTCGACGAGCTGTCTCGAGATCATACGCTGTCCGCTGCCGAGCAGGAGCTACTCTCCAGCTTGCGCGAGTGGGGTGACCAACTTGCCGGCGTGGGCGCCTCGTAAGCATTTGTGCTAAGTGGCTTGCCTCACTAACGGCTGTGCATCTGGTTGCCGGTCGGCAAAACCGATAAGATGCGGGCGGTGTAACAACGGGAGTTAAGGTGGATTTTTCGGGCGCGCACATACTTTCAATCGAGCAATTTCAACGAGACGATATCGAGCGCGTATTTGGTACAGCCGACAGAATGGAACCTTATGCCCAGCGGGCCAAGATAACCCGCGTGCTCGAGGGAGCAATTCTCGGCAATATGTTTTTTGAGGCGAGCACCCGAACAAGAATCAGCTTCGGCTCGGCGTTTAATCTGCTCGGCGGAGAAGTCAGGGAGTCCGTGGGCATGGACAGCCTGTCCCTCGTGAAGGGAGAGTCCTTGCAGGACACTGCGCGAGTGCTTTCCGGGTTTAGCGATGTCATTTGTATGCGGCATCCACAGGCGGGTTCTGTAGCTGAATTTGCCTCGGCAAGTCGCGTGCCGGTGATGAATGGCGGTGACGGCAGTAACGAGCACCCGAGCCAGGCCCTGCTCGATTTATATACTATAAAAAAAGAGTTACAGGGCCGCGGTCGAGGCATTGATGGATTGCGTATCGCAATGGTCGGCGACCTCAAGTACGGACGCACGGTGCACTCGCTTTGCAAGTTGCTCTGTTTGTTCAGGGATATCCAGGTCACGCTGGTATCTCCGCCGGAACTGGCGATGCCCGAAGATCTGTTGGCCTTACTCGATCAGGCGGGTCATCGAACTGTCGCCACGGAACAGCTCGAGCCAAGTATCGCCCATGTCGATATCGTCTATTCGACGCGTATTCAGGAAGAGCGGTTTCAGGACCGAAGTCAGGCTGATTTATATCGCGGTCGGTTTCGATTGAACCAGGAGATATATACCAGGCACTGCGAACCAAACACAGTCATTATGCATCCCCTGCCCAGAGACAGCCGGGCCGAGGCCAATGAACTCGATGCCGATCTCGATAAAAACCCCAACCTGGCTATATTTCGCCAGACCGATAACGGCCTGCTGATTCGGATGGCTCTGTTTGCTCTGGTTCTCGACGTTGTACATTTAGTCGATAAATACGCGCGGGATATTCGCTGGCACAATCCGAGATTGCCCCGTGACCAGGCCACGTGATTGAGGTCAATTGTGTTTGGGTTTCGTGTGCCCTGGCTGGAGCGTTATTGCCGATGGTCAGGGTCGCGGTGCCGATCGACCAAGACTTGTTTATGACGCGAGTCGATGAAGGTTTGGCGGTGGTTGAGTGAAGGCGAGCGAAAACCATTTCCGTAGCGCAATGCCAGTCAAAGCCGATATCGGCGCGACAGGGCGATTTGACGAGATTCGTCCTTATCGCGACGACGAAGTGAAAGATGTGATCGCACGCCTGATCTGCGATCGGGAATTTATCGATACCCTGGCACAGCAGAAATTCAAGTGGTTGGCAGACCTGCTGCCCTGGTGTATACGGCCGCTGATTCGGGGCGCTCTGAAACGAGCCCTCGGGCGGGCTGGTTCGGTAGCGGAATTTCAGCAAATCGTTGGCGTTCAACTCAGGCGACTGCTCGACCGGGTTGCGGATGGCGTTGTATTCTCGGGCGCCGAGAAACTCGAGCACGACCGGGCTTACTTGTTTGTCAGTAATCATCGGGATATCGCTATGGACCCGGCCATGGTTGATCTCGCGCTTGACGAGCAGGGCCTGGCGACGACTCGAATTGCTATTGGCGATAACTTGCTCACCAAAGCCTTCACTTCAGATTTAATGCGACTGAACAAGAGTTTTATCGTCAAGCGATCGGTCACGGATCGCCGGCAGAAGCTGGCTGCCTTGAAGGACTTATCCGCTTATATCCAGCATTCGCTCGAGGTCGACGGGGAATCGGTATGGATTGCGCAGCGGGAGGGCCGGGCTAAGGATGGTCGCGATTTAACCGAAACTGCCCTGCTTAAAATGCTGGTGTTGAACAAAGCCAAAGAACAGGGCTTTGGCGAGGCCTTCGCGCGTCTGCCCATCGTGCCCGTTGCCGTGTCCTACGAGTGGGATCCCTGTGATGCGGCGAAGGCGCGCGAGCTTTATTCGTTGCAGGCAACCGGCGTCTATGAAAAAGGCCCGCACGAAGACATCGAGAGTATTTATGAGGGCATATTCGGCTACAAAGGCCATATCGAAGTCGCGTTTGGTCGCCAGTTGACAGAACACTTTGCCGATGCCGAATCGGCGGCGAGGGCTATAGATCGACAGATCGTGGATAACTACAGGTTGCAGGGCAGTCACATACTCGCCTGGCAACGCTTGTTCGGACACAGTGAGACAGTCGATCGCCTGAAACAAAAGCAGGTGGACATCGACTGGGCGTCAAAAGCGCAAATGCTCGATGCCAGGCTGGCGCAGGTACCAGCCGCCCATCGCGATCTTTTTTTGGCCGCCTACGCCAATCCGGTACAGCGCTGGCTCGACGTGAACTCAGATGAATGTCCGCGAGATAGTGGTGGCACTTAGCAGCGATCTAAAAGATAAGATCCAGACTGGATATCGCAGTTTGCTGGACGCCAAATCCTTTCGACCCCGGCCCGGCCAGCGCCAGATGATCGGCACTATCGCTTCCCATCTGGGGGCAATCGAGCAGAACGGTGAGGGGCAGCGCCAGTCACCACCACAATCCCTGGTCATCGAAGCAGGCACAGGTACCGGCAAAACGGCGGCCTACCTGCTGGGGGCCTTACCCGTGGCCGAGGCGACGGGTAAAACGGTCGTTATCGCTACTGGCACGGTTGCTCTACAGGGGCAATTGCTTGACCGGGATTTCCCCGACCTGATGCAGGCGACAGAGTGGCCTTATACCTGCGCGATTGCTAAAGGCCGGCGGCGATACGTTTGCCCGCTGCGATTACAGCAGTGTCAGGATGCCGTTGCCGCAGACCGTGCCGGCCTGCTTCTTTTTGAAGACGAACTTGCTTTTCCGGCCGGCGACCAGGGGGGTGACGAAACTTTCAAAATTATCGAGGACATGGCGGGCACCTACTCCCGGGGCGAGTGGAACGGCGACCGGGACGACTGGCCGGAGGCCATCGCAGAGGCTACTTGGCGCGCGGTAACGGTCGATCGCAATCAATGTGCCGGCTACCGCTGTCGAATGTATGGGGAATGCGGGTTTTATCAGGCGCGCGAGCGGTTGCAGGAGGCCGATTGCATTGTCACCAACCACGACTTGTTGCTGGCCGACTTGCAACTGGGCGGTGGCGCTATTCTCTCAGAGCCGGAAGACACGGTTTACATCATCGACGAGGCGCACCACTTCGCGGCAACGGCGTTGGGCCACTACAGTTATCAAAGTCATATCAACGGTACGGTCCAGTGGCTGCAGCGGCTGGAAAAAACTGCGGCCGAGATGCTTGCAAGCCTCAGCGGGGTGTCCGGTATCGAACATCATCTCGACGTCTGTCAGGACATGGCCGGCTTGGCGCAACAGGGTCTAAGGACGCTGAGCCCCTTGTGTCAGCGGCTTCTGGATAGCCTGGATATAGAGAACGGGCATTATCGTTTTCCCCTTGGGGAGCTGGACACGGCTTTGCAGAGTGCCAGCGAGCAACTGGCGACTGTGTTCAATCGCCTGGCGGGCGGTATCGAAGGTTTGCACGGTGTTCTCGAGGCGGAGATGGCGGAGCCTGCCGGGTCCTTGCCGGCTGTCGATATCGAGGTATATTTTCAAACCACTGGGCAGTGGCTGGGGCGGGCCGAACATCTCGGCGCCTTGTGGCGGGCGATGGCAAGGCCCAGTGCCGCCGACGCGCCGGACGCTAAATGGCTGACCCAGGAAGAGTATGGCGATATACGGGTCTCGGTTTCGCCGATACAGGCCGGCCCAATATTGCGCGAGGTGTTCTGGCAGCGCGCCTACGCGACCATTGCAACGTCGGCGACGTTGCGCAGTGTAAACTCATTCGATCGCTTTTGTCGCGATACCGGTTTGCAGGACGAAGCCCGGTGTCTGGCTATGCCGCCGGCCTTTGATTACGCCAGGGCCGGCATTTTGTCCATTCCCGAGATAGGTGCAGATGGCGGCAGTCCCACGGCCCACACGGCGGCGCTCATTGAACATCTACCCGAAACACTGGAAACCGAGCCCGGTGCACAAGTCGAGAAGCCGTGGGGGGTGCTGGTCCTGTTCGCCTCGCGACGCCAGATGCTCGACGTGGCAAAAGGGATCGAGGCAAGCTGCCCGTATCAGTTGCTCGTTCAGGGTGACTACCCGGTCGCAGAGATCATTAAGCGGCATCGGGCAACTGTGGATGCGGGGTGCAACAGCGTCATTTTCGGTCTGGCGAGCTTTGCCGAAGGCGTCGATTTGCCCGGCCGTTATTGCTGCCATGTGGTGATTGCCAAGTTGCCCTTTGCCGTGCCAGACGATCCCCTGAACGCGGCGCTTGCCGAGTGGCTGGAGGCCCGGGGACTCAATGCTTTTCGGGAACTCAGCTTGCCTGATGCCTCGCTGCGTCTGATCCAGGCCTGTGGCCGTTTGCTGCGCAGCGAATCGGATTTTGGCCGCGTGAGCATTCTCGATCGTCGCTTGCTCAGCAAGTCCTACGGCCGGGAGTTGCTCGCCGCGTTGCCGCCGTTTCGGCGTGTCAGTGATTAAGGCTTTGCGATTGCGGGATTAGCTGTCGCCGGAGATATTCCAACCCGATTTGGCCTGACCTTGCCGGGTGTCGATACGCTTGATCGCCGGGGTCAGCCTGAACGATCTAGACGATATGCCGCGCGCCTTGAGACTGTAGTTGGAGTAAGCGTTGTCGAATAGCGTCCGTTATGCCCGCTGCGTCGAGTCCGACAGCGGCAAGTTGTGCCCCGTGATCGTCGTGTTCGAGGAAGCGGTCCGGCAGGCCCAGCTGGAGTACCGGGGTCACGACATTGTGCCGCGCCAGATATTCACTGACGCCAGAGCCGGCACCGCCGGCGACCACATTTTCCTCGACAGTCACCAGCAATTGATGGCTTAACGCCAATTCTTCTATGAGGTCTTCGTCGAGTGGTTTAACAAAGCGCATATCGGCAACACTGGCGTCCAGTCGGTCGGCCGCCTGCAGGACAGCGGGCAGCAGAGCCCCGAAGTTGAGAAGGGCGACGCCGCTACCGCGCCGGTGGAGTACACCGCGGCCGATATCCACGGCGACCATGTCTTGTTTAGGCTCTACCCCGGGACCGGTCCCTCGAGGATAACGCACGGCTGCCGGGCCGGGATGGAGAAAACCGGTGAACAAAAGTTGCCGCGTCTCGTTTTCATCTGATGGCGCCATCACCACCATGTTGGGAATGCAGCGCAAATAGCTTAGGTCGAACATGCCCGCGTGGGTAGCGCCGTCCGCGCCGACAAGGCCGGCTCTGTCGATGGCAAAAAGCACGTCCAGGTTTTGCACGGCGACATCGTGGATCAGTTGGTCATAGGCGCGCTGGAGAAACGTCGAGTAAATAGCCACCACGGGCTTCTTACCCTCGCATGCCAGTCCGGCGGCCAGTGTCACCGCGTGCTGTTCGGCGATCGCGACATCGTGGAAGCGATCCGGATAGCGTTCCGCGTATTCGACCATCCCGGAGCCTTCTGTCATGGCGGGTGTGATCGCGACGACCCGATCGTCCTGGCGTGCCATATCGCAAAGCCATTGGCCAAAAACCTGTTGATATTTTAGTGTGACAGGTCGGGTTGTCGTTCCCGAGTGTGTCTTGTCGATGGCTTTAACCAGACTTCCGGAGACCGGGTCCGCGGAGGCCACTTCGGTTTTGCGCTGGGGTTCCATCTTATTGATCGCATGATAACCGATGGGGTCCGCCTCGGCTGGTGTAAACCCTTTACCCTTGCTCGTAGCGATATGGAGTAACACTGGCCCGGAGACCTGCTTCAGGTTTTCCAGCGTATGGACCAGTAGGCTCGTATTGTGGCCGTCGATAGGGCCGATATAGGTGAAACCCAGCTCTTCAAAGATGATGCCGGGGGCCACCAGCGCTTTCATCAGTTCTTCGGTTTTTCTCACCAGGCCCCCGGTAGAGGGGAAAGCCTTGAGCAGCCGTTTGGTGCTCTCGCGAAACAGGTTGTAGGCCCTGCTCGACCAAAGTTTGGAAAAATACGTGGCCAGACCGCCGACGTTTTTGGATATGGACATGTTGTTGTCGTTGAGCACCACCAGCATATCGAGGTCGACGTGCGCGATGTGATTGAGTGCCTCGATGGCCATGCCCGCCGTCATGGCGCCATCGCCGATCACGGCGATGGCGCGATCGTCTCGCCCGTCCATGTTGGCGGCGATTTTCATGCCCAGGGCTGCGCTGAGAGACGTGCTCGAATGGCCCACGCCGAAGGTGTCGTATTCGCTTTCGCTGCGCTTGGGAAAACCGGAGAGACCGCCCGCCTGCCTGATGCTGAGCAGTTTTTCGCGACGCCCGGTGAGGATCTTGTGGGGATAGGTTTGATGGCCGACGTCCCACACCAGTTTGTCCCGGGGAGTGTCAAAGACATAGTGCAGGGCGATGGTCAGTTCGATTACACCCAGGCCGGCTCCGAAATGGCCGCCCGTCTGGCCCACCGAGTACAGCAGATAAGCCCGTAATTCATCCGCCAGTTGCGTCAGCTGATCTCGCTCGAGCCCGCGCAGATCGGCGGGGTCGTTAATCTGGTCCAGAAGTGGCGTCGATGGCCTGGACAGCGGAATTTCCGTGAAGGATGCGCTCATGTTAACAACAGTGTGGCGGGATCGAAGGGTCGCTTATTTTACCCGAAAAAGTTCGCGCACGGCGCATGTCAGGTTACCCTCAAGGGTTTTCGGTGATGCGACGCTACTTTGCGCGTTGCAGCATATAGCGGCCCAGCTGGCGTAGCGGGTTTGCCTCTGCGCCCAGGGGGGCGAGGAGGCTCAGTGACTGGGTAAATAAACTTTCGGCTTCGGCCCTGGCTGTCGCGGGTGTCATGGTTGAAAGGTATGTGCTCTTGCCAAGCCGGTTGTCGGCGCCTGCGGTTTTACCCAGTGCCGCGGTGTCGCCAGTGGCATCCAGGATGTCGTCGACGATTTGAAAAATCAGCCCGATGGCTTGTCCATAGCGGCGCAGGTGGTCCAGGGAATCCTCGTCGGTACAGCCCCCGCTCATTGCGCCCAGGACGATGGAGGCGGCAATCAAATCTCCGGTTTTGCGTTGGTGCATGGTCTGCAGGTAGTCCCGGGTGATGTCTTTCCCAGTCGCTGCCAGGTCCATCGCCTGGCCCAGGATCATGCCGCCAAGGCCCGCGGCCCGGGATAATTCCCCGACCATCGCCAGGACTGTGACCGCAGGTAATCCATTGATCAGACTCAGTTGTTCAAATGCCAGGGTTTGCAGACCGTCTCCCACGAGGATCGCCGTGGCTTCGCCAAAGGCCTTGTGGCAAGTGGGTTTACCTCGGCGCAGATCGTCGTCGTCCATGGCCGGCAGGTCATCGTGTATCAGAGAATAGGTGTGCATCAACTCGACAGCGCAAGCGGCGCGATCGACGCTTTCGGATATCATGCCAACCGCTGCGGCACCGGCATAGACGAGGCAGGGGCGTATGCGTTTGCCGCCGCCCAAGACAGCATAACGAACCGCATTAAACAAATCAGTTTGACTAGCGTCGGGTAAGGTACCGGGTAAAATGCCCGGTAGACAGTTTTCGAGCAGAGGGTTAAAACGGGATAGGCAGTTCTCGATAAACCCGTCAACGGGGTCCGTCACTCGGTCTCCCCGGTATCGAAGTCGTCGGTGGTGAATTCGTCGCCTTCGCCGCTGATGATCTCCACCCGCTGTTTGGCTTTTTCCAGTTCTTTCTGGCAGTCCTTGGTGATTTTCACGCCCTTTTCAAAGGATTTGAGGGATTGTTCCAGGCCCGGGTTGCCGTCCTCCAGGGATTCGACGATGGCCTCCAGCTCCTTCAAGCTGGCTTCGAAATCAACTTTTTTGCGTGTTGCCATGATGGGGATTGCTCGTGGAATAATCGGGAAGACGTTGTGGCACGACAGGTTAACGCAACCCTAAACGAGTTGGAATTGGAGGTCAATGTACGCCCGGTAACGGGATAGCAGTCTCAGTCAGGGTGTGACTCGACGCCAGGGGATTGTCACAGGATTGACAGGTAGCCGCCACATACTATGATGAGGCGGCGCGGTTCGAGGGCTCGATGGCAGCGCTGTCGATGCACACGAGGCGGAGTCGTCGCAATGATTTCCGCGCAGGGTGCAGGCTTTGGAGTGTGGCGAATGCAGGCGAAAATATTACGTTTGAACATGGCGGGGCAGCCGATAGAGTGGATCGACTGGCAGACAGCCGTTTGTCTGTACGCTCGCGAGCTGGTCGCCTGGAGCCTGGGGGAGGTTATCCATACTGTTTACGGGGGGCACTCGCGTCTCAATGGTGAACAGTCCATGATGGAGCTGCCCAGTATTGTTGCCTGCGGCGGAGAAAAACTCGCGCAGCCGCGCACCAACTATCCTTTGTCCAACCCCGCGCTTTTTGCTAGGGATAATTTTCTTTGCCTGTATTGCGCGCGTCCCCATCCGCAAAGCGAGCTGACGCGCGATCATATCGTGCCTATCTCCCGGGGCGGTCAGGACCGGTGGGAAAACGTTGTTTCCGCCTGTCGCCGCTGTAATCAGTGCAAGGGCAACCGCATGCTTGAAGAAACGGAACTCGAGCTGGTCGCGCTGCCGTACCGGCCGAATAATGCGGAGTATCTGGCGCTCATTAACTCCCGTCGTATTCTGGTTGATCAAATGGAATTCCTGCGTGCGCAGTTTTCCCGCAACAGCCGGTGGCTCTAGGCTGCCGCCTGGCGAACAATAGCGGACACGA
The DNA here is from genome assembly GCA_002431545.1 of Cellvibrionales bacterium UBA5860. Classification (GTDB taxonomy): domain Bacteria; phylum Pseudomonadota; class Gammaproteobacteria; order Pseudomonadales; family Porticoccaceae; genus HB2-32-21. The sequence continues at coordinate 36,123 of DJFY01000026.1, forward strand.
GTAAATGGATCTGGGTATCGCGGGTCGAAAGGCCATCGTCTGCGGCGCCAGCAAAGGCCTGGGTAAGGCCTGTGCTGCGGCGCTCGCCGAGGCGGGCGTCGATGTTTTTATCGTCGCGCGAACGCAGCAAACGCTGGCGTTGGCGGCTGAAGAAATATGTTCGAGGAGTCCGGTCAGTATTAAAACCATTGTCGCCGACATTACCCGGCCCGAAGGGCGCGAAGCGGTCCTCGCTGCCTGTCCGGCGCCGGACATTCTAATTAACAACGCAGGTGGGCCGCCGCCCGGGGATTTTCGCGACTGGTCTCAGGCCGACTGGTTCGAGGCTCTGAACAGCAATATGTATTCGGCGATTGATATGATTCGCCGAACCGTGGATGGCATGGCGTCGCGCGAATTTGGCCGTATCGTCAACATCACCAGTACTTCAGTGAAGACCCCCATGCCGGGTCTGGGTCTGTCCAATGGTGCGCGTGCCGGCCTGACCGGCTGGGT
>DJFY01000026.1:36862-42999 GCA_002431545.1 Cellvibrionales bacterium UBA5860
GGCCGTGGTTATCTAAACTACCGGGCAAAAAGTCTGGGGCGTGACAGCGAGGAGTATTACTCAGCGTATCTGTCCGAAAGTCCAGCCGGACGCCTGGGTACCTGCGTGGAGTTCGGGGCGACCTGCGCATTTATATGCAGTGTCCAAGCGGGGTACCTTTCGGGACAAAATATATTACTCGACGGTGGCAGCTTTCCCGGCACCCTGTGAGCGGCAGGCCGTCACTGAAATGCCGGTATTTGCTGTGCCGCGCTGCTAGCAGCTTGTTATTACCGCCCCCCGCTAGGGGTGTTTAGCAGCATCGGTCGATACGCCCTAATCGCTCAGCGCTTCGCCTTTCGGCTTGCTGCTGGACACCGTTTTCAGCCACTCGACGAAGCCTTCCATGATTGAGTAGACCGGCGGTACCACCACCAGCGTCAGTAGTGTCGACGATAGCATGCCGCCGATTACGGCAACCGACAGTGGTCCGTTGGTTTCGTGACCCGCGCCAATACCGAGTGCAGCGGGAAGCAAGGCAAGAATCACCGTAAAGGATGTCATCAGAACCGGCCGCAGTCGAATAGGGCAGGCTTCCAGCAGCGCGTCGTCAATTGACAGGCCCTGAGCACGGCGCTGATTGGTGATGTCCACGAGCAAGATGGAGTTTTTCGCAACCAGTCCGACTAACAGCACAAGACCTATCATCGACCAGGTGTTGAGGGTATGCCCGGTGAACCACAACAGCGCGATGCCGCCGACCATGGCGAGCGGCTGTGCCGTCATGATAATGAAGGGTTGTAGGAAGGAGTTGAACTGACTGGCCAGCACCATATAAAGCAGCACCGTGGCCAGGGCAAAGGCGAACAGCATATTGCTCGCGGTTTTGCCGAATTCCTCGGATTGCCCGCGAAAAGTCAGGGAGTAACCGATCGGCAGTATTTCATCCGCATTGTGTTGTACCGTATCGATGGCTTCCGCCAACGGCATGATCGGTTTGCCGTAGAAGGGCGCTGAATAGCGCAGGTCGTAGCGGGAAATCGATGCTGGGCCAATCGTTTCCTCCAGTTTGGCGACGGTGTCGATGCGAATCATTTTACCCGTGCGCGAGCGCAGATAGATGCGGTTGAGGTCGGCAGCTGACTGAAAATGGCCATCTGCTGCTTTCACCCGTAGATCGTAGCGCTCGCCATCGCCGGGATCATCATTGAATTTGGCCACATCCAGCCCGCCCACCATAACGTTTACGGCTTGTGCAATATCTCGCGTAGTAAAGCCGAGATCGGCTGCGCGGGTGGTATCGACCTCAAGCTTGTATTGGGGCAGCGACAGATTGAGGTCGAGGTCGATATGTCCCATGCCTTCGATGCCGACGAGACGTCGCTCCATTTCATGGGCGAGCCGGGCAACTTCGTTCAGGTTTGGCCCGTTGATGGAAAACTGCAAGGGTTCCCCGCGCTGGCCGCCGAGTTTCGGAATTGGTGCCGGAAAGGCGCGTACGCCCGGTACAGCCGCAAATTCCTTGGACAGGGTCTTGATTAATTCCTGTTGGCTGAGTTCCCTTTCATTGGCCGGTGTCATCCGAACATAGCCCATCGCCGTTGTGACTTCGCGGCCACTGGTACCCAGGCCAAAGAAGTAGCCCATGATGACATCGCTATGGCTTTCCAGGATGGCTTCGATCTGGGTCAGGCGGTCGCTGGAATAATCGATCCCCGACCCCAGTGGGGTTTTGGCGATGACCATGAAACTGGCCTCATCCTGATTAGGCGAAAACTCCTTGCCGATGTCCTTGAGGAAAAACAGCGAGCCGGTCACCAGAACCCAGGTCACGCCGATAACGGTCCAGCGAAACTTGAGGGCGACGGCTAACAGGCGCGCATAAATTTGCTCCATTTTCCTGAACACGCGCTCCATCCAGTAATAGAGACCGCCTTCGTGATGTTCGACATCGAGAAACCGCGAGCACAGCATGGGTGTCAGGGTCATTGATACGAACCAGGAAATCAGGACGCCGACTGTGACCACCAGTGCGAACGACGAAAAAAACCGGCCGACGATACCGCCCATGAATATCACCGGCACGAAAATGCACACCAGTGACAAAGTAGCGGCAAGCACTGGGAAGACCACCTCCGAAGTGCCGTTAATGGCGGCGGACTTGGGGTCTGGATCGAGACTTTCCCGGTGGCGGAATATGTTTTCCAGCACCACGATGGCATCGTCGACCACGATACCGATCAACAGTAACAGCGCCAGCAGCGTCATTGAATTAAGGGTGTAACCGAAAAAATAAATCGCGGCGATCGACCCGAACAGAGAAATGGGGATTGCGATCGCGATAATGATGGTCGACCGTACGCTTTTCAGAAACAGCCACACCACGATGGCGGTGAGTATGGTGCCCAGCAGCAGGTGTTCCTCAAGCGCGTCGACCATGTGGCGGACGAACTGGGAGTCATCCGATGAAATATGCAGTTCCATCCCGGGTGGCAGTTGGGGACGGATTTCCTCTTCGATACGACGAATCGCTTCGTCGACGATTTCGACGGTATTGGAGCCCGCGATCTTGGCAATCCCGAGGCCCACCGTGGGTTTGCCGTTGTAACGTGCTAGGCTGCGGGGATCTGCCATGCCGTCTTCGAGTTCCGCCATCAGGCCCAGTTTCAGAGGTGCGCCATCGCGGTATGCGACGACGAGGTTTTCCAGTTCCCGGGTATCGTGGTACTCCATGTCGAGCTTGACCATATGCTCGGTATCGCCGCTGACGAGGAAGCCGCCCGGCATCATAAAATGCTCGTTGCGAATGGCAGCGAGAATTTCGCTGGTGGTGACGTTAAAGGCCGCCATCTTGTCCAGGTCGAGATTGACGCGAATGGTCCGTTCGCGGCGTCCGCCGATGCGGATCTCACCGACGCCGTTAATGGTCTCCAGATTTTTCTTGATGACGTTGATGGCGTAGGAATTCAGTTGCTGCAGCGTGCGGTCGCCTTCGAGAGCGAGCCACATAATGGGCGCAGCGCCGAACTCCAGCTTGGCAACGACAGGAGGATCGGCGTCTTCCGGAAGCAGGTTGATGACTTGGTTCACCTTGGCCTGAATTTCATCAAAGGCAACGTCGATGTCCTTATCGAGATCGAAATTGATGACCACTGTGGAATTCCCGGGAGAGGATGTCGAAGAAATATGCTCGATGCCCGGCACCGCATTCACCGCGGTTTCGATAATATTGGTAATGGAGGCGTCAATTACGTCGGGGTTGGCCCCGATCATGTTGGTTTTGACAGCAACCAGCGGAAACTCGGCAGTCGGATAACGATCTATGCCAACTCGGGTGTAGCCAATGTAGCCGAACAGGATCAATACCGCCGATAACATCGTGGTCATGACGTAGCGATTTATCGAGAGCGTGGGCAGGTTCATGATCTAGCTACCTTCAATAGTGACCGGAGAACCGTCAGTGAGAAAGCCGGCGCCGTTGACGGCTATAGTTTCCCCGCCGGAAAGTCCGAAGTTAATTTCCACCTTGCCGTTAATGTATTCCCCGACCTGCACAACCTGCTGGCGCGCAGCACCATCTTCGACAACGTAGACAACTTTACCTGCGGGTCGAAGCACAACGGCGGCCAAGGGTACGGTGACGGCTTTTTCCCGCGTGTCGAGAATTATGGAGCCGGTGACACTCGCTCCCGGTAGCCACTTACCCGGATTGTCGATGAGACTCAGGACATCGACGGCCCGATTGCTAGTGCCGACGGTGGGGCGGATTTCCATGATCTCGCTGACGACGGTGGTTTCCGGGTCGAGCGGAGATACGAGCTTGACCTCAAGACCTTTGCGGATTTTTGGTGCCAGCGTTTCCGGCAAGGGGAGGCGGGCTCGCAGGGTATCTATCTTGGTGATTCTGAGTAGTGGGTCGCCTACTTTGACAAAGTCGCCAATACTCGCCAGTTCAGCATCGACGACACCTTTGTAGGGCGAGAGGACTCGAGTTTTTGTAAGTCCCCGCTGTTTCTGCTTGAGTCTTTCCCGCGAGGCCTTGAGTTGTTCGTCGAGCGCGGACAGCTGTGCCTGGGCTTCGTCGTAACGGTCGGTTGATATCAGCTTTTCCTCTTTGAGTTTCGTGTAGCGTTTTACGGTTCGGGCCTGGTTGTTGCGCAGTGCCGACAGTTGTGCAACTTCGGCTTCCGCCGCGCGAGCGGCGATGGTGTAGTCCTCGGCTTCGATTTCGACCAGGAGCTGCCCCGGCTCAACGCGTTCACCGGCTTTCACGTAACCAGCGACGACGCGACCTTCCACTTCTGCCGACACTTCGGGGATGAAGATGCTTTCGAGTTCGCCTACCGAGCGCTCTACGACTTCTATGCGGGTGACCTGAGCTTGGGCAGTCGAAATCAGAGTCGCACGTACTGCCGGTTTTGCAGGAGCCGGCTTGGCCTGTTCTTCAGTGCCCCCGCCGCAAGCTACCAAACCGACGCATGCCGCGAAAACGCCCGCCAGGATATATTTGGGCGGTCGGTTCGGGAAGGGGAGTAAGTGCGTTCTATAATTCACTGCTAATACCTTAAATATAGCTAAAGAGCATAATTTTACGTGTTTGCATTACTGGGGCCAATAACGATGTCGCGTTTTTTACCAAAGGGATATGCAGAATTCACAGAAAATAGCCAGCAGAGTCGCGGTGGCATGACACTACATTGTTCCGAAAATATCGCCGACACGACTTTAGGTTGCGCTCCGAAACTATGCAGGAACAGTCTCGAAGCGACGATCAATCAGTCCCCGCAAGCCCTTTCTGCGAAGCTTCCACGGTTTTCAATTGCGTGGTGAACGGTTTGTTGGCCAGGGGATTAGAGGTCGGGAGGCGCAAGTTAAGCCGCCGGTGTGGAACCGGTTATCTCAGAGTTTTGAGAACAATACTCACTCTTGATTACTGCTCATTGTCGCAAAAAATATACCAAAGAGGCAAGTAATGTTACCAGCTGGTAGATAATCCCACTGGGGACTATACTTAATCGAGTGATTCTGACGCGGCATGTAATTGACTTGAGACATGGTTAGACAGAAATTTTGGCTTGCCACTCCGCTGAGCGGTGTGTTTGAATTGAGTCGATATGCGGCTTAGGCCGTAACTACACCTTGCTGTTTGTTACCTGACCCCTTTATTTGAACCTATAACTCTAAAGGGGTCACAAGCGGTGGTCTCTGTCATCGCGCCGCGAGTCAAATTATTCACTAGATACGCTATCGTATTTCAACCTTTCACCAACGAATTAAAAAAGGGGATAACCATTGGCTAATACTAAAGAAGAGAAGCTTAACATCGCAGGGGCGGAACTCGTCGTCGTTCGCGGCGGTTCCGGTAAACCCCTGTTCGTGTGCCACGACGAAATGGGTTACACCGGGTGGATGAAATGGAATGAGGCGCTTGCAGAAAGCCGGGAACTGATTATTCCTCTGCAGCCGGGATATGGCCGTTCTCCGCGCCAGGACTGGATGTGGCGGCACCGCGACGTCGCCAACTACTATCTCAATGTCATCCGTGAGATGGGGCTCGAAAAACCCGATCTTATAGGCTTTGGTGCCGGTGGTTATATTGCCGCTGAAATGGCTGCGGCTTGTCCCGAGCTCCTGGGTAGTCTCGTTCTCGTAGGCCCCATGGGTATCAAGCCGGATGAGGGCGAGATAGCCGAAATGTTCGCCTGTACGGTGAATTCCTACATGCGCTTGTGTGTCCATAATAAAGACGCCGAGGAGTACGGTAAGATCTACGGCGGTGAAATGACACCAGAGCAGTTCGAGTTGTTTGAAGATGCGCGTGCCGAAGCCGCGCGGATTGGCTGGGAGCCCTATATGTTTAATCCCAGCTTGCCAAACCTGTTGAGGAGTGCAGCTAACACCAAGTTGCCGACATTGCTTGTTCGCGGCGAACAGGACGCTGTCGTACCGCCCAATTGTATTGAAAAATATAAGGCAGCCATTCCTCAGGCCGAAGTTGTTAGTATCTCCAACGCCGGTCATCGCCCGGAGATTGAAAATAGCGACGAGTTCATTAAAGCGGTAAAGAAAATAATTTCCTGATTAGCGGAGGTCTTTAAGTCATGCAGATAGCACATTTTACTGAGCGCCCGGTTCGCTACATTCCCGAAGAGCCGGTG
>DJFY01000026.1:43302-43688 GCA_002431545.1 Cellvibrionales bacterium UBA5860
TACTACCTTGATGAAGCCTGTTACTGTGAAGAAGTTGGCTTCGACGCAGTCGCCCTCAACGAGCACCACGGTAACCCTTTCTGTTCGGGCAATGTCCTCAACATAGAAGCTGCGATTTTGGCGCGCATCACGTCCAAAGTTAAGATTGTGTTGATCGGTAACCCGCTACCGGTAGTTAAACATCCCCTGCGGGTTGCAGAAGAGCTGGCCACCATCGATACCATCTCGCGTGGCCGCCTCGTCTCCGGCTGGGTCCGTGGCGCTGGCAGTGAGCAATTTTTCAACAATGCGAACCCTGCAATTAACCGCGAGCTCTTTAACGAAGCGCACGAGTTCATTATGCAGGCGTGGACGAAAGAAGGCCCCTGGCGCTACGAGGGCAAGCA
>DJFY01000026.1:43994-76947 GCA_002431545.1 Cellvibrionales bacterium UBA5860
TGGATTCCCGGTGTATTGAGTCCGGAAACAGTACTCTGGTGCGCAGAGAAACAATACCCGTATCTGGGACTCGGCACGGCCCTTGGCCCTACCTGTGACCTGTGGGATATGTATGCTGATAAGGCGGCCGAGTTGGGCTATCAGTGCGGCCCCGAAAACTTCGGTTACCTGTTGCCGGTCTTTTGTGCCGACACCGATGAGAAGGCCCAGGATCTTGGTCGCGGCTTCATATTCGGCGGTGGTCAGAACTCCTTCTCTCGTCCTGAGCACACCTTACCACCGGGTTATAACTCCAAAGCCGCGATTCGCATGTTGGCGACGCAACCAGGTGGTAGCTGGCTGGGTGTCAGCAAAGCCAAGCTGATGGCGAGCCAGGAAGACCAGTGGGATGCTGCGGCCTTTGACGCTTTGCGTGAGAAGCTGAAGAAAGGTTACGAAAAAGTGCAGGACAACCTGCAGGTTGTTGTCGGCAGCCCGGAAACCTGCGTTAAGAAAATCTGCAGTATTCTCGAGGTTATTCGCCCTGGGGTATTTACTGTTTTCGCTGTACAGGGTAACGTGAGCGACGCAGATCGAATGAACAGCGTCAAGTTGCTGGGCGAACAGGTCTTGCCAGCGGTGCGCGAATTTGCTGACAAGCAGGAATTGACTGGCCCGTTCGATCAGGTACCCGGTCAGCGCAAGCTGGCACCTGGCACCAAGCGTGATCCGGTTGTTAATCGTGAGGCACTGGAAGCCTTAAATCTGCCTTGATAGTTTGGGCATTAAGCACTAAAAAGGGCACCTTCGGGTGCCCTTTTTTCATTCAGCCTATAACGGCTATTAACCTTCGAGCGCAAAGCCGGCGGTTAAACCACCGTCCGCAATGAACTCGGATCCGGTGGAATAAGAGGCGTCGTCGGAAGCCAGGTAGGCGGCAAGTGTCGCCATTTCTCTCGATTGACCGATGCGACCCAGCGGGATTGCCTTAAAGGCTTCTACGGCTTTATCTTCAGTCAGCCCGGTATCGTCGAGGATTTTTGTCTGCACGCCACCCGGGTGAATTGAATTGACTCGAATGCCGTATTTGCCCAGCTCCAGTGCAGCTACTTTGGTCATGCCGCGCACGGCAAATTTACTTGCACAGTAGGCAGTTGCGCCATACATGCCGATCAAACCATCGATAGAAGCGATATTGACGATGGAACCGCCACCGGCTTTTTTCATGGGTTCGACGACTTCGCGCATGCCGAGAAACACGCCGATCTGGTTGACGTCGATGACTTTGCGATAGTCGTCTAGCGAGGTTTCGTGAACTTCCCTGACCGGTGTGATAATGCCGGCGTTATTGATTAGCACGTTGAGCTTGCCGAATTTTTCGACGGTAGTCTTGACTACATCTTTCCAGCCCTGCTCGTCGGTGACGTCCAGTCGCATATAAGCGGCGGCGTCGCCAATATCCGCGGCCACTTTAGCGCCTTCGTCGTCAAGCACGTCACATAACATGACTTTGGCGCCGCGCTCGGCAAATAGTTGGGCTTCTGCCGCGCCCTGTCCGCGCGCTGCGCCGGTGATAATCGCTACTTTTCCGTCGAGAGTACCCATAATTTTATTCCTGTATGAGATTGATTTTAAAAATAATATGAAAACCAGCACTCGATGCTGTTGGATTCCGGCGCCGGGCCGGGAAGGTTCGAGCGGCAGGCAAATATAGAGCCTTTTGGCAGAAAACGCGAGGTTGGGCGTGTCTTCGCCGTGAGCCCATCGTTCGTGCTTTCTGCGGGCAGAATTTGTTACCGAAGTCCGGTCTGTGACACTATACGGACATAGTAATTATTCTGAATTGACCAACGATTTTGGAGATACCACATGGATATCGGCGTGCTGATGTTGTTTCAAAATCATCCAAACCAGCCCATGGATGATTACGAGATGTATAAAAAGGAGCTCAAGGTCTGCGAAATGGCGGAACCTCTGGGCTTTGATTCGCTTTGGGCAGTGGAACATCACTTCACCGACTACACACTCTGTCCTAATCCCGTCGAGATGTTGTCCTATCTCGCCGGTAAAACCGAAAAAATCAAGCTAGGGACCGGGGCGATTATTATTCCCTGGCACAAGGATCCATTGCGCGTCGCCACTGACGTGGCCATGCTCGATAATCTTTCCGATCGCCGCGTGTTGCTGGGTATCGGTCGGGGTATCGGGCGCGTGGAGTACGACGGTTTTGGCGTCGACATGAACGATTCGCGCGAGATTTTCGACGAATCCGCGCGCATGGTGCTCGATATGCTTGAGACCGGCAAGGCCAAAGAGCATAAGGGTAAGCACTTTCAGCAGGCCGCCCGGGATATTCGCCCGGCACCCATGGGGCCCTATCTCGATCGGACTTTCGTCACCTGCCAGTCGCCTGAGACTGCCGAACTGATTGCCAAACTCGGGCTGGGCATGATGGTGTTTGCGATATCGCCGTGGAAATCCCGCGCTGAAGACTGCCGGGTTTATCGCGAGGCCTTCCGGGAATATCAGGGCCGGGAAGCACCGCCGGTGGTCGCTAACGTATTTGTCATGGTCGATGAGGACGGTGATAAAGCGCGCGAACTGGCGAACCAGTATATGACTGACTACTGGATTTCAGCGCTGCGTCACTATGAAATGGATGGGACACACTTCGAAGGCGTCAAAGGCTACGAATTCTACGCCAAATCTGCCGGCGTCATGCGTGATCGCAGCAGTGAGTCTATGGAAAACCTGTACGTTAACAACCAGATTTTCGGTACCCCGCAAGACTGTATCGATCAGATGAACGCGATTCAGGACATGGCCGGCCCGGTGACATTTAATGTGTCTTTCTCTTATGCAGGCCTGCCCTATGAAGCCGTTCACCGCCAGATGCAACTTTTTGCGGACACTTGTCTGCCGGTTTTGCAGGCAGCGGAGCCCGGCGCCGTCGCGGCGAAAGTGGCCTAGCGGAGCCTTGAGATACCAGGCAGTCGGTTGTCCCTGGATAACCGAATCCCTTAGCCTGTCTTAATGTCATTCTTTCTTGTGCCTGTTGGCTTGGAGCGGCGACATGGCTCGCTGTCGCAAGAAATCTATTTGGGGAATACAACATGGCCACATTGAGTAAACTAAGCCGCTCTGTTAAGGGCAGCGTGGTGCATATCACTGGCGCCGCCAGCGGCATGGGGCGTGCGACAGCGCTGTTATTCGCCGACGAGGGCGCCAAGGTCGCGGTGACCGATCTCGATAGCCGCGGTGCAGAGGATGTCGCCGAGGAGATTCGCCTGGGCGGGGGCACTGCTACAGCGTGGACACTGGATGTTGCCGATGCGGATCAGATTACTGCAGTGACTCAGGCGATCGGGTCTGAGTTTGGTGGGCTGGATATACTCGTCAATAACGCCGGGCTTGCTGCTTATGCCAAACTGGATAGTGAAAAGTACGAAGAGGCCTGGCGTCTGAGCATGTCGGTATTGATAGATGGTGTGCAGCGATTGGTGCGCGCGTCCTTGCCCATGCTGAGACAGGCGAGGCACGGGAGAATTATCAATATTGCATCTACCGAAGGTTTGGGGGCTACCGAGGGCGTAAGCGCCTATACGGCGGCAAAACATGCAGTGGTGGGTTTTACCAAAGCAGTGGCGGTTGATCTCGGCAGAGAGGGCATCACCTGTAATTGTGTCTGCCCGGGCCCGATACACACTGCGCTTACGGCCTCCATTTCGGAAGAAGACAAAGCTGCGTTTGCCAAGCGCCGGGTCGCCCTGCGCCGCTACGGTGACCCGGAAGAAGTGGCGCATGCGACGCTTAATTTCGCGCTGCCATCGGCATCATTCATGACCGGTGTCATCATGCCGGTCGATGGTGGGCTGTGGATTCGAAATGCCTGAGCCGCACCAGGTGCGCTTAGATAAAGAGAGGGTGTTATGACCGATTGGCACATTGGTGACGTCAAGGTCACGAAAATAGTCGAAGAAGATGGGCCGGTACCCGGCGAGTTCGTCCTGCCCGATGCACAGCCGGAAAAACTGGCGGAGATTCCCTGGCTGTCACCAAATTTTGTCAACGAAAAAGGCTGGCTGAAGATGTCTATTCACGCCCTGATCATTGAATCTCAGGGTGTTCGAATCATGGTCGATACCTGTCTGGGGAACGACAAGGAACGCACTACAAAAGCCTGGGCGATGCGCAGCGGACCGTTTTTGCAGGACCTGGCGGCCGCGGGTTTCCCCCGAGAAAGCATCGATTATGTTATCTGTACCCATCTACACGTCGACCACGTGGGCTGGAATACCATGCTGGTCGATGGTCAATGGGTACCGACTTTTCCCAATGCCCGTTATCTTTTCGGAAAGACCGAATGGCAAAGCTGGGAAAAGGCGCCTGATGAAGAACACTTCGGTCCGGTGATTCAGGACTCGGTGCAGCCCATCATCGACGCCGGGCTGGCTGACCTGGTCGACAGCGATCACCGGGTTAACGACGAAGTCTGGTTCGAGCCAACCCACGGTCATACTGCCGGCCATATCAGCGTGCGTATATCGTCCCGGGGAGAAGATGCGGTGATTACTGGTGATATGACGCACCACCCCTGTCAGCTGGCCCGCCCCGAGTGGCGCTGCTTTGCCGACTATAGTGCCGAGCAGGCGATTCAAACACGCTGGGACTTCTATGCCCGGTATGTAAACCAACCGGTGCTGGTCATAGGCACTCACTTTGCGCCACCGACGGCAGGTTATATCGTGCCCGATGGCGAGCGCTACAAGCTCAAAATATAAAAGGTGCGCCGGAGACCGCCTGCGGGCGCGATCGCCGCATGTGCTTTTCTACTCCAGCCGCTACGCTAAGGAGAACTACATGAAAGCAACGCGATTTTACGGGGCGGGTCATGCCATTCAAATCGAAGACGTGCCCGAGCCGGAAGTCGGGCCCAACGCAGTGCTGGTGAAAATCGCCGGCGCCGGTGTCTGTCATTCCGATCTACACGTTATCGACGGCGAGGTGGGCGTGAAACGCAATCCCATTACCCTGGGCCACGAAAATGCGGGTGTGGTTGAAAAAATCGGTAGCCAGGTGACCGCAGTGCAACCGGGGGATGGCGTTGCTGTTTTCGGCGCATGGGGTTGCGGGGTCTGTAATATCTGTGAACGCGGCGAGGAAAACCTGTGCCAGAATCCGATATATCCCGGCATCATGGTTGATGGAGGTTGGGCGGAAAAGCTGCTCGTATCGCACTCGCGCAATCTGGTCAAACTCAATGGTCTCGATCCTGTAGTAGCCGCGCCGCTGACGGATGCTGCGCTAACCCCTTACCGCGCGATTAAAAAGACGGTATCCCGGCTTGGACCCGGTAAAAGACTTGGCATCATCGGTGTTGGCGGCCTGGGTCACATGGCGCTGCAAATCGCCCGGGCATTGACGCCGGCAACGCGGTTGTACGCCATTGATGTCAATAAAGATAAACTGGCGATGGCTAAAGAGTTGGGCGCCGAGGTTACCATCGACGGTGCCGGCGACGTCGGCGCTGCAGTCAAGGCGGCGACCGATGGCGAGGGGCTGGATGCTATCGTCGACTTCGTGGGTAATGACCAGACACTGGCTAACGCTGCCGCCAGCGCGGCCATTGGCGCTAAAGTTGTTATTGTCGGTATTGCGGGCGGCACCTTGCCTTACTCTTTCTGGAAACTGCCCCTGGAGTGCGAGGTTACGAGCAGTATCTGGGGCAGCCGACAGGAGCTCAAGGAAGTACTCGAACTGGCGCGTACAGGTTTAATTACACCGCATATCGAACGGCAGCCGCTGGAAGCCATTAACGAGGTCCTGTCCCGATTACATGCAGGTGAAATCCAGGGGCGGGTGGTGCTGACGCCGTAATGCCTCAAAAATTATCTATTTATCTATCGAGTGACTGGAGATCTGGAAGTTATGCCCTTATCGCCTCCTAAACCACGACAGCATCTGCACACGCGTGACATCGACCTGCGCGGTTATTTTCGCGAGGACGGCCTGTTCGATATCGAGGTTCATTTCAGCGACAAGAAAACCTACACCTATGAGAATCGGTGGCGTGGACACGTAGCATCAGGGTATCCGGTGCACGATATGTCGATTAGAGTGAGTCTGGATTGCGACCTGGTGATACGCGAGATCGAGGCGGTGATGGATGTACAGCCCTATCAAATGTGCTCGGATATCCTGGGCAATTTTCAAAAGCTCGTCGGCATCAAGGTCGGGCCGGGCTGGAACAAGCGGGTGCGTGCCGCTGTGGGGGGCACTGCTGGTTGCACGCATCTGGCAGAATTGATGGGGCCGATCGCCACGGTCGCGTTTCAAACCATGTCCGGAGATTACCCGCGGCAATTAATGGGCAAAGAAACCTCCGAGGACGGAGGGGACAGCGAAAGTGTGCCCTTTATGCTCAACGGCTGCTACACCTGGCGCGTGAGCAGCCCGATCGTAAAGGAGGACTATCCCGAATACTATCAAGCCGATACCGCGCAAGCTGAGACCGCGGTCGAAGTCGTCGAACTCGGCGAGACCCGCGATTAGCCTCCGCCAGCGTGATAACAACACCCGGTGGCTACTCGAACCTGGTCCGCCCCACTCCTCGGTGCCGACACAGGCTCGGCTCCCGACCTGGATTCTTACCGGGTTTGCCGAAAAGACTGGATTGTAGCCCAGTAGGTAGTCCGAATCGCGATGAAAGATAAATTGGGCATTAAGCGCTTCGGGCGTGTTGTCAGAATACCCAGTCCGACCGGCTTTGACGTCGGCGATATCAACAGTTATCTGATTTTGCCGAAACCCGGTTCGCGGCAACTGGTTTTGATCGATACCGGCGTGGGCACGGACGCGGCCTGGAAAGCGCTTGATCAGGGCGTGCAGGAATTCGGTTTCACCATAGCAGATATCAGTTTGCTGTTGCTGACCCATGCGCACACGGATCACTTTGGCCAGGCGTCGAAAATCCAGCGGGCCTCGGGCTGTGAAATCTGGGGCCACGAGGCGATTCCAGAATCGGTCGGTAACTTTCTTCCGGGCCCGGACAGGGTGGATGCGGAGAAAAAGTTCTTTCGCCGTCTCGGTTTTACCGACGCGATGTACGAAAAAATATTCGAGTATCGACATTACATTAGCGATATTTTCGAGCCTTGCGAACTCGACAAGGCCCTGGTTGACGGTGATGTCATTCCGATCGACGACTTCGAGTTGCAGACCATACACACGCCGGGACATTGCGCTGAAGAGGTCGTCTATTGGCAGCCGGATAGCCGGCAAATGTTTTCTGGAGACCATTTGTTACCCGATATCACTCCGGTGTGTCTGCTCGATATCCCCGATCAGCCCGACGGCGAGCGCGTTCACGCACTGGGGCAGTATTACCGGTCGGCCAACAAGTTATTGCCCTACGATCTCGAGAGTGTCTATCCGAGTCACGGCGATGTCTTTGCCGATCATCGAGCACTCATCGCTGGCTATAAGCTGGCCACTGAGCGGCGCCTGCTGAAAATCTCCCGGATCCTTGAACGCCATGGGGCTCTGACGCCCCTGCAGGTGGGCCAGTACCTGTTTCCCAAGGTCTGGGAGACGGAGTTATACGCAGTCAGTTCTGAAGTGATCGGGCATCTGGATATGTTGGTCGATGAGGGGTACGCTATGGCCCACAGTGATGAGGGCGTGTTGCGGTTTTCGCTGGTTGCTGTGCCGCAGCCCGGGGCGATACCCGTTCTCACAGTACAGTGAGTCAGACGCGGCCAGGCGCAAAACTACAATTGGGGCGTAGCGATGTTACAGGGCAAGTCCAACGAATTAATCGGTATATCCAGAGTATCCTTCGAGGATGCGTTAAAGGAAATTCTGGCACGAGCCAATAAGACGTTGCGTGGTATTCGCGAGATTCGCGTTATCAGCAAAAAAGTTTCTATCGCAGATGACGGCGCTCTGGACTATTGCGTGCGTGCCCATTTGCGTTTTGATATGACTGGGCCGGACGAACTTCACTGGTAGCGTCGGTAATATTTGGGGGTGGCATAATGAGCGTCTCAAGCGTTTCTACGGTGGTGGCATCGTCTACCAAAAGTTTTCAGAACGCCCTGGAAAAAGGTCTGGATCGTGCCCGTAAAACCCTCCGCGGCATTCAGGCTGTCGAGGTGTCTCAGGAGCGCGCGCTGGTTGAGATGGGGGAAATAAAACAGTACGTGGTTGAGCTGAAAGTGATTTTTATTCTAGAGGACTAATCGCGGCGGTTTCTCCGCCTAAAACTGTCTATGATTCCGGCGCACTCAGCGCCTGCCTTGCCTCAAGTTTCCCCCAGATCTGTCGAAAAAGTAAATTGCAGGGCGATCGGGATACCGATAAGACCTGAAGGTAACTCACGCGCGTTTTGACTACGCGCAGGGCGGATAACCACAACTACATATGCCACATTACGCTGTTATCCAAGATAGCGGGAAGAGCTTGTTCCGGTCCTGGTTGTGCCAACTGACGGGTAATCGCGCGCCATGTCCGCAATTTCTCCACTCGTATTGATCGAGCCGCGCCCGGCGGGGCATAGGCTTTTGCCAGCTGCAATCCCGATCTTGCCGAATCCGCGTCGTCCGATGGCTTGTTTTTGCGCCAGTGACATGCGTGAAATTGCTTATGGGGAGTCAGCGATGATTCCGAGAAACCGGTAAAAAACTTTCGCCAATGGACGAGATCGACGAAGAAGTACTCCAGTTATTTATCGAGGAATCGCGAGAACATCTTAGCGGTATCGAAGACGATTTGCTCGCTATGGAGGCCATGGAGGGGGTCGACACCGACCTGGTAAACCGGGTTTTTCGCACTTTGCACAGCATCAAGGGTGGTGCTGGGTTTTTCGACTTTAACAAGCTACGCGATCTGGCCCATGCCATGGAAAATGTCCTGGATCTGATTCGCAATAATGAGCTGACGGTGACACCGACGATTATCTCGTCGTTGTTGGCGGGCGCAGACACGCTGGCAAAGATGATTGATGTGCCACAGGCGTCGGAGGATCACGACACCGGGGATTTACTGGCGGTTTTTAACGGGATTGTCGGACAAACTGAGAAAGGTGAGTCGGTCGAAAATGCTACAGATGACACGGTATCTGGTTTGTCTGACACGGAGGCAGGGGAAGCTTTACACCCCGAAGGTCCGGAAGAACACGCAACAACCCCGGTCGATACATCAGTAGCAGAAGACCGGCAGACGGCGTCCACTGCTGAGCAAGCGGTTATTACCGCAGAGGCGACGGATGAGGTCGAAAATGCTCTCCCATCAAACACCGCCACCGATGGCGAGTCTCGACGGTCGGTCGCAGATCAGAGTATTCGAGTGCAATTATCGTTGCTTGATCGTCTTATGGCGCTTGCCGGCGAATTGGTGTTGACGCGCAATGCACTGTTGGAAAGCGTCGATCAGGGCGATGTCAGGGCCCTTGTTCCGACTTCGAAAAAGGTTGATGCGATCACGTCGCAGTTGCAAAAGGCGATTATGTCGACGCGCATGCAAACCATCGATATCGTCTTTAACAAATTTCGTCGCGTTGTTCGCGATCTGTCGGGCCAGTTGGGAAAAAACATCAGGTTAGAAATAACTGGTCAGGATGTTGAGCTGGATAAAAATATTATTGAAGCTCTGGGCGATCCATTGACGCATTTGATCAGAAATGCCGTCGATCATGGCCTGGAACTGCCTGCAGATCGCGTCGCTGCTGGTAAATCTGACGAGGGCATGTTGAGCATAGCAGCGAGCCACGAAGCAGGGCAGGTGGTGATCGAAATCAGCGATGACGGCGCCGGCATAGATCCGGAAAAAATTGCTGCCAAAGCTATAGACAAAGGGCTTTACAGTGCGGAAGAAATTGCCCGTATGTCTGAAAAAGACATTACACGTCTTATTTTTGATCCGGGATTTTCTACAGCCTCTGAAGTGACTGACATATCCGGCCGGGGCGTGGGGATGGACGTTGTCCGCCAAAATCTGGCGAAAGTGGGAGGTGTTGCCGATGTTGAGTCGGTCAAGGGCGCGGGCACGATTGTAAGTATCAAATTACCGCTGACGTTGGCCATCATACCGAGCGTGCTTATCGGCATCAGCGGTGAAACTTTTGCTATACCTCAGGTCAATGTTGTGGAGATGGTCAGCGTTTCGCCGGACGAGGTGCAACGGCGCATTCAGCGCGTTGGGAATCTCACAGTATTGCGTTTGCGCGGTCAGCTGCTGCCTTTGATCGAACTCATCGATCATCTGAAGATCCAGGGTAACTACGCTGAACCCGGCTCGGGACGGCGGCACGACGAACGCCGCGATCTGTTGGTCGACAGACGGAATTTTGTCGAGGAGGGCGAACTAGAGGTATTTGATCCGCGTTCCGGTGAGGACCGTCGAGTGCATGCCCAAAGTGTTATTAACATTGTAGTAGTGGCGACGGGCACTTCCAAGTACGGGATTCGAGTGGACGAGTTGCATGAATCTGCAGAAATTGTTGTGAAACCGCTTGGCGTGCATTTCAAAAACAGCAGTGAGTTTGCCGGTGCGACGATTCTTGGCGATGGGCGCGTAGCTTTGATACTGAACGCAGAGGGCATCAGTGGTTTTATCGACAACGCCGAGTCTGATCGCACGATGCTGGAGGGCGTGGAGGAAGGCGATGTAAGTCTTTCGTCCGATACTTTTAAGCTACTGATTGTGGAGAACAGCGCCACTGACGTTTACGCGATACCACTCAACTTGGTCGTGCGCATCGAAAAGTTCCATTTCAAGGATTTGCAGACCGTGGGCCAGGGTCACGCGATTAGTTATCGTGGCGGTATTTTGCCGCTGGTGTCGCTCAAAGGCACAGTAAGTTCGGCTGAACCGGAATGGCATGCCAGCAAACACTTCTACGCTATTGTTTTTACGGTGGGACAAAGGGAGGTAGGCCTGATGGTGGCCAAGATAAGGGACGTTGTCGACTTCAGCGAAAACATCGACCATAAAACGCACCGGCGGAGCGGCATTAGTGGCTCTCTGGTGATAGATAACACGATTATTGAACTATTGGATATTTACGGTGTTCTGGAAACTCATAATCCCGAGTTGACCCGCCATTTGACGAGCGAATTGGAAGGCGACGAGGAGCTACGCATATTGCTGGTGGAAGATTCGCCATTCTACCGGGATCAAATGGCGGAGGAATTGCGATCCGTGGGCTACGATGTGATTGTCGCAGAGGATGGCCTGCAGGGCATAGAGGCTCTGAACGCAAACAGAGATATCTGCATGGTTGTGACAGACATCGAGATGCCGCGAATGGATGGCCTCGACATGGTGCGCTGTATTCGCAGTTATTCGGCATACGAAGACCTGCCGATCATTGCGGTGACTGCGGTGACCGGTCAGGAAGCCGAAAAAAAAGGCTTTGCGGCAGGTGTCAACGCCTATCAGATCAAGCTGGATCGGCAGCAGTTGCTCGCGTCTTGCCAAAACTGGGCGAGACCGCTTCCAGCAGAATGGGATCCACCGGAGATAAGGACTCATGGATGACACCAGGACCAGCGCCGATTACGGAGATACCGAAATCATCGTATTCAGGGTGAGTGATATTGTGGCGGGGTTGGCCATCGATCAGGTCAGAGAGATCCTAAAACCACCGGAAATTACTCCCGTATATTCGCGCTACGACTATGTGGTTGGCGTTATTAACTTGCGGGGTAATATCGTGACGACCGTCGATTTATACAAAAGCCTGGGTATTGCAGGGGAAAACCGTGGCGGACACATCGTGTTGGTGGAGTTTCAAGACGAACACCTGGGTCTGTTGGTTGATAAAATCGAGGATTCTATTACCGGCCGGGCAGAGAATTTCTCGCCGGTGCCTGGAGACGTCAATGGGGCGAACGCACGCTTTTTTAATGCCTTGTACAAGCGGGAACAAGATCTGATCGCGATGCTCAACCTCAAGGCTGTGTTGCTGGGGGAGCGGATGCTGTGAGCGTGATCCGGGTCCTGGTGGTCGATGATTCCTCTATGTACCGTCAACTGCTCAGGGAGCTGATCGACGAGGTTCCCGGGCTCGAGTGTATCGGTACGGCTGAAGACGGGCGCGATGCTCTGGAAAACATTCGCCGCCTTGAGCCTGACGCGATAACGCTCGATCTCGAGATGCCAGTGATGGACGGCCTGGCAGTCATTCAGGCACTAAAGCAACAGGAGAGTAAAACCAGAATACTTTTGGTCAGTGCCCATTCAAAAGCCGGTGCCGCGCTCACTGTAGAAGCGCTTGAGGCAGGTGCCTACGACTTTATCACCAAACCGCAGGGTATGGGCGCCAAGCGGGCGCGGGAAGAAATTCGCCGTCAGCTAAAAGCCAAACTGCTAGGCGTGGGCAAGGTGCGGGACACTGAACAGAAAAGTGTCGATAAGCCCACACCTCAGTTCAAAAAACCACTGTTTAAACCCCAGGCTTTAACTATAGGTTGTTCCACGGGCGGGCCTGTTGCACTGCTCCATCTTTTTGGAAAAATTCAACAACCGCTCGGGATTCCGGTATTTATTGTGCAACACATGCCTCCCTTGTTCACCAGAACGCTGGCCGAGTCTATTAACAAGGTTTCAGCCCTGACCGTGAAGGAAGCGGAACATGGAGAATGGGTCAAACCTGATTACGCTTATATTGCTCCGGGTGGTCGCCAGCTCGGTATTGTCGGCACACCGGATGCGGCAACGCTTGAAGTCAACGACCGGGAAGTGGACAACGGTTTTAAGCCTTCGGTAGATCTGTTGTTCAGCAGTGTCGCGAAAGTATATCGGGACAGGGTCGTGGCACTCATCCTGAGCGGTATGGGATCTGATGGTACGCAAGGTTTGCGATGCCTAAAACAGGAAGGCGCACTGGCAATCGGACAGGAAGAGTCCAGCTGTGTTGTCTACGGTATGCCTAAAAGCGCGCGCAGGGCCGGTGTCATCGAGGCAGAAATGACTCTCGATCAGATGGCCGCTGTCACGCTGGAACTGTTGGATGCCGTTTCAGCGGCGGTTGCGGACTTGTAAACGGATAGGTGAAAGATGAAAAAAGAGGCCACGCCTGTGCAACAACCAGAGGGCTCTGTCGTGTCCGCCGAAGGTATAAGTCGGGCTTTGGTAGCTTCCGAAGAAACTGGTGACGACGTTGCGGCCGAATTACTCGGCCAGCTGACGCGACTGGATTTTTCCGACCAGGGCCTGGTGCCTGCAGGGGAGATCAGCGATGGCCTCGAGCGTTTGCGGCAGCAGCTCGACGAGCTGCTTGGTGCTTTTCAGGAAACCGTGCGCTCAGTGCATCGTGGCGCGTCGAATGCCTGCGAGTTTTCGGAAGGCCTGTTCCGCTACTCGAGTGTGGATTTGACCTCCGACGCGGAGGCTGCTCAATTCGTCGATAACACCCTGAAAATGGTCGCCGATCGTGCCGAGGAAGTTGGCACCGCGGTACGCGCGGTGGCCGAGGACTCCAGCGTATCGAAAAACAGTGTCGACAGTGTGGCGTCGACGACGGTCCAGTTGTCGAATGCGTCAAAGGAAATAGCAGAAAGCACGGAAAAGGCGCGTGCAATCAGTGAACAGGCCGTCGTCGATATGGACGCCGCGGCCCGGCAGTTCGAGGAGCTGACCAATGCCGCCGCAGGTATCAGCATGGTCACTAACACCATTCGGGAATTTTCCGATCAAACCAAATTGCTGGCGCTTAACGCTACTATAGAGGCTGCGCGGGCGGGAGAGGCCGGTCGCGGTTTCGCTGTGGTTGCCAACGAAGTCAAGGAGCTGGCGTCACAGACCAGCACCGCCAATAAAGACATCAAGGACAAAGTCGAAATTATTCAGAATGCAATTGGCGCGACGCTGGAAGCCATCAAGGGTATGAGCGACACTATTGCCAGCGTTAACGAGATCGTCGCCAGTATTGCGGCGGCGGCTGAGCAGCAGTCGGTCTCCAGTGCTGAAATTGCGCAGAATGTATCGGCGACCCAGCACCGCATAGCAAATATGCACAGTAATGCTTTGAGTAGTGCTGAATCGTTGAAGGATATCAACGGCCAGCTGGCAGAAACAGCGAAAACCTCGCATGTTGTCGTGACCACTATTCAACGCATTGCTCGCGAAGGTGAAAACCTGTCGATTACCTCGGCGGCGAACCACGCGCAAATAGCGCAGATGCACGTGGCAACAGGGGAGATTCTTTCTGATTTCGACACCATTCGTTTGAGTATGGCCCGCGGAATACCTGGCCAGGAATCCGCGGTGCTTGTAAAACCCGAGAAGTGGCTGGTCGGTCCCGCTTTCTGCAATGACTTGCATAGCGCGATCCTAGAGCAGGTCAACCGAATACACGGACGCGCCAAGGATAAAGCCCCGTTCGCCGAGCTGTTATCCCCTCTGAAAGAGCTATCGCTGGCTATTGAGCGTCACGGTCGGGAAGAAGCGCGGTTCCTGGCGCAGCATGGCGATAGCCGAATTGAACAATTGACTGGGACTACCGAACCAGTGTTGGCGGCGATCAGTAAAGGGATTGAGCGGATCTCGGCGGAAAAGCCTGTCAATGCAATGCCTATTATTCTTGCGGTATTTGACTGGTTGAAGGAGCATGTCGATGTCGAACACAAAAAGTTGGAGAAATATATGACGAATAATGATATAAAACAGTAATGCCTCATCTGAATGTTGTTTATGTTGCGGTATGGAGATCGCTTTAGCCCAGCGGGTTGTCATAAGCTGTGTCGAAGTCAATATCGTCAATATCGGGAGCCGAAGCGATTCAACTGGTTGGCCTTGCCGATCGTTACACCGGTGTTATGCTGGAGCCTGCCAGGCATAATTTCCTAGAGGCACGCCTGGCTCCTGTGCTTTGCCAATTCTCTTTTGAATCGTTCGGGCAATTGATTAAGTCCCTCGAGGGCGAGGGAAACGGGCCTTTAAAAAATATCTTTATTGACGCAATTACCACTCACGAAACTTATTTTTTTCGCGACTTTCCGGTATTTGCCCTGTTAAAAAGCCAATTGATACCTGACTTCGTTAATAGTGACCGCAGCTCGGTATTGCGTATTTGTTCAGCCGCCTGTTCTACAGGACAAGAGCCCTACAGTATCTGCATGGTGGTTGATGAGTTGGCCCCGCTTCTAGAAGGGCATCGGGTGCAGGTGGATGGCTATGATATATCCCGGGCCTCGATAGAGACCGCGCGAAGCGCAGATTACAGCAATTACGAAGTTAACCGGGGTTTGTCGCCAGCGTACATTAAGCGATACTTTGATAAAGTCGATCAGCGGTACAGGGTCATCGACCGACTGCGTAGTATGGTGAATTTTAAAGAGCTCAACCTGCTGGATGATCTAGGCGTGATGCCGACCTACGATATCGTGTTTTGTCGAAACATAGCCAATTATTTTAAGGTGAGTGATCGCGTGCGACTGTTTAAACAACTCGCGACAGTTATAGCCAAAGGTGGCACATTAATTACAGGCGGATCAGAAATTGTGCCTCAAGACGTCAACGAATTTAAGCCGATTCACGGTGATGGCTGCGTGTACTACGAGAAATTGTAGGACGTGTAGTGCAAGAATAACGTGGGTGGGCTACGGCTTGTTTTTCAGGAGATATTATGAAAGTACTGGTAATAGACGACAGCGCAGCAATGCGCATGATCGTTAAGAAGATGGTCAAGTCAGCGGGCTTCGACGCCCAGTTTGTCGAGGCCGAAGATGGAGTGCAGGGACTGGAAAAAATAAAATCGGAAGCCCCGGAGTTAGTGTTGTGTGACTGGAATATGCCTAACATGACCGGCATTGAGCTACTTGAAGAGCTTGGAAACCAGGGCGTAAGTGTCGACTTCGGTTTTATTACTACTGAAGCTTCGGAAGAAATGAGAACGCGGGCACGCGAAGCCGGAGCAAAATTTCTGGTGTCAAAACCTTTCACTGAAGAGTCTATTAAAGCGGCACTGCGACCGTTTTTCTAAAGTTTTCGATAGCAACATGCCACCCTGATGCAGGTCGCATATCGATGCACCAGCGTCGGTTCTTCTGCCTTATAACGCTCTGCCACAAGGAACACCAGTAATGACATATCAGGTGCCCAAGCAGGAAGAAGTAAAAAGTATCCTTGATCTACTGTTTAACCAGATCGAGATAAGCGGGTTGCCAGCTGAATTTGATCCCGCCGGTATCGACTGGATTTACGGCGTCTTTATCGACGACACAGACACGCCAGTGGCTATTATTGAATGCGAACGAAAACTCGGCATATTTCTGGGGGCTGCGATGACTATGGTGCCCCCTGCGGCTGCACAGGAAAGTGTTGATTCGGGGGATCTAAGCGCAATGGTGCAAGATAGCATCAACGAAGTAATGAATATCATGTCCCGGTTATTTATGTCCTCTGATACCTCGCATTTACGTTTTGGCCATCTGGAGGCAGAGGCTGCGCTTGCCGTAGAGACCAAAAACCTGGTCGCTGGTTTTGATAAAAAAACTGCTTACACGATCAACCTGAAAAACTATGGCGAGGGGGCCCTGATTTTTCTAACCAGTTAGCTATATTAGCAATAAGTGCTAAAGCGACGTCAATTCTGCCCGATAACTATAAGACGTAGTCTCGTAACTGGGGCATTGGGCGAATACCATAACAAAAGCAGCAAGACGTTCACTAGGGGTTGGGGGATGACTGAAGTAAATACGACACCGTTTCTGGCGCGCGTAGAACGAGCCCTGAATAACTTTAGCCTCGCCAATCGAATTGTCGGCAGCACTTTTTTGCCTATCGCCCTTTTGATCGTACTGGCCGCCAGCCAATCCTATTGGACTTATCAGGAATATCGGACGAATAAAGAGATCCAGCATCTCGCCGCCTTGTCCATAGACCTGAGCAATCTTTTGCACGAGTTGCAAAAGGAGGAGGGGCTTTCTGCTATATATCTCAGCTCATATGGCGGTGTCGATGCCAAGCGCCGGTTGACGGCTCAGAAGACCCAGACCAACCAGGCCATTGAAGCTTTTAATTCCTCCGTGGGCAGTGACCAATTAAATGCTTTTGATCGCGAGGTCTCTGAATCTCTGCGCATGGTTCAATCCGAAATCGCGCAGTTGGGTGAAGCGCGGTCCTATGTCTTGAATGTGGATTTTTCTGCCGAACGCCGCGAGGACGCAAGAATTGCCAATATGAGCTTTGTCGAGAGGCAGGTGGCGCAGCCGCGCGTTTTTCCGATCGACGTTATGCAGGCAGATTTCAACAAGATGTACAAGGCGCTACTCAGGTTTGTCGGTAGTATGAACCACAGCGTTTCCGACGCCACTATCACGAGGGAAATTTCTGCGCTACTAGCGCTTATGCAGCTTCTGGAGTTGAGCGGCAGCGAGCGTACTACGGTAGCAGTGGGTTATTCCTCGGGCTATTTCGATGCCGAGCGATTTTCCGAATTTCTTGAATTGCTGGGTCAGCAAAAAGGTGCGGAAATGGCTTTTGAAAATGTAGCGGAAAAGGATTTATGGCAGGCTTACGAAGCCCTGTCGTCCGAGGACGTGGCGACAAGGGTTGAGGAATTCCGGAGCATTGTAATCGATCTTGAAGGTGGCGACTTTAAGGATACCGGATATACAGCCGAGGACTGGTATGCGGCGGCCACCCAGCGTATGGATATGATCAAGCAGGTGTCCGATGGGCTGGCCGGCGAAATAAGGGAGCAGGCGGGTGCCAAAGCGAATAAGGCATTTATCGTTGCGTTGCTCTTTGGGATTAGCGTGGGGGTGGTTGCTTTGCTCCTCGTCGGTGCTTTGATTATATCCAGAAGTGTCTCTCGTCCTTTGCTGGTACTGGACGAGAAGATCGGTCAACTTGCCGAGGGTGAGTTGGATGTCGACGTGCCATTTCAGAATTACGGCGCGGAAATAGGCAGCATCGCCAGAGCGCTTGAAAACTTTAAAGCCAGTAATCTCGAAAGAGTACGGTTGGAGGAGGAGGCGAAAACCGCGGAGGAAGAAAAGCGCGCGCGAGACGAGGAGCGACGCGCTCGGCAGGAAAAGTTGAAGGAAGAAGAGCAACAGCGGGAGTTAAAAGTTGCCGCCGAAAAAGAAGCCAGAGCGAGGCAGCTTGAAGAGCGTATAACCGCTTTTGACGATGCGATAGCTGAAAAAAACCGCCGTTTCTCTGAAGCCATAGAACAAATGGAAAGTGCTGCGGTGAAGATGTCAGAGGCGGCAAACAAGATGGAAGCGCAGACTGTCGCGGCCACACAGGGCGCGGAACAGACTGCCTCCAACGTGAAAACGGTGTCCTCCGCAACCGAGGAAGTGGCATCTTCTGTCTCCGAGATCAGCCGTCAGATGGAGCACTCGTCCTCTATTAGCGGTGACGCTATTGTTAAAGTGGATGCTACCGCGGAAATTGCCGCCAGCCTTGCCGAGTCCTCTAGGAATATCGGAAACGTCATTAGTTTGATCAATGAAATCGCCGAGCAAACCAACTTGCTGGCACTCAACGCGACGATTGAGGCGGCTCGCGCCGGTGATGCTGGACTCGGTTTTGCGGTGGTTGCGTCGGAGGTAAAAGAGTTAGCCAACCAGACCGCTAGTGCGACAAATGATATTGTCGATCAGATCAATCAGGTGCAGATGATCAGCGACAAGGTAGTCAAGACCATTTCCGAAACCAAGACAGCCATTCAGGAAAATTCTGAAGTAGCCTTGAGTGTGAATGCGGCGACGGAAGAGCAGAGCTATGCTACGCGTGAGATTCTGCATAATATACGCGAAGCAGCTAAGCTGACAGAGTCTGTCAGCGAGCAGATAAAGCAGGTACAGGAAGGTTCTCGGGATGCGCTGAGCGGCTCTGAACAGGTCCAAACCTCCTCGCAAAGTCTGACGCAGACCAGTCGAGAATTGAGTAAAACCATCGAAGACTTTCTCCGCGATATTCGTGCCATTTAAGCTTTAAGTCGAGTTTTCGATGGGGAATACCCGATCCCCCTCCATTTGTAGTATTTCTAACAACGCGTGCCCAGTCAGGTTATCTGCCGTAATACACGTAGCAGAGCCAGTGCGATAACGCGCTGGTGGGGATGTCGTTAATACAGGTTGTATTCTTTGTTTATCCCGTTCAGGAGAGAAAAATGACGCAAAAACATGCATTGATTACAGGCGCCATCGGCGGTTTGGGCACGGCGATGACCAAGCGGCTGGTTGCCGCCGGTATACCGGTTATCGGTTGTGATCGTAAAACACCTGACGAGCTGGAGCAGTGGCGCCAGTCAGCTTTGACGTCAGAGGAAGCGGCAAACGTGACGTTGTTTCCCCTCGATGTCACCAAGGACGAACATGTAGACGCACTGGCGGTAGAAATTGCCGAGCGTGGTATGCAGGTGTCCTATCTGATAAACAACGCGGGCATTCAGGGTTACGGCAAACCCTGGGAGCTGGATACCAAAACCCACGATCGCGTCATCAAAGTGAATATCAATGGCGCTTTTTTTTGTACACGCGCATTTTCCAAAGCCATGGTCGACGCGGGTTTCGGTCGAATCGTGAATTTTGCTTCCCTCGCTGCGTATCATCCGCCGAGCGGACAAGCGTGTTACGCGGCCGCCAAGGCCGGCGTTCTCGGTTACACTCATTCAGTGGCGCTGGATCTGGCAAAGTACAACGTAACGGTCAATGCCATTGCACCGGGCCTTATTATGCACGAGGGGCTAAAGGGTGTGATGCCTGAAGCCGTCTATGAAAGCCTCATTTCTCAGGTGCCGATGGGACGTGCCGGCAAACCCCACGAAATTGCTGCGACGGTCGAGTTTCTGCTCTCTGATGACGCTTCGTACATTACCGGGCAGACATTCCACGTTAACGGTGGACTCTATCTGCCAGGATAACGATGCCATTACCTGACGGCGGGTTGGATGTGTAGTGTCGGTGGGGACAGTAACGCCACGGTTCCAGCGGCGTTGAACACATCGTGCGGTGGGCGCTTTCGCGGGTGTGTTTCCAGAGAGAAAAACCGCTATTATCGGCCGTCTCAGGTTCTGATTCAGTTTGTATAGACAGCCAAAAACTCAATTGAGGAGACATTATTATGGGTGAGCGATTAAAAGATAAGGTAGCTATTATTACCGGGGGGGCGAGCGGTATCGGCGAGGCGCACGCGCATCTGTTTGCCAACGAGGGGGCAAAAGTAGTCGTTACCGATTTGCAGGACGACCTGGGCGAAAAAGTTGTCGCTGCAATCGGCAAAGAGGGCGGTGATGCCATCTACGTGCATCAGGATGTGACCAGCGAGTCCGACTGGGATAACGTCGTCAAAACGACCATCGACAAGTACGGTGCGATTACCACCCTGGTGAATAATGCCGGTGTTGCCAACATTAGCGGCGTCGAGGAGGAAACTCTGGATGGCTTTAATCGCGTTGTCGCCATTTGCCAGACCGGCGTCTGGCTGGGTATGAAGGCCTGTATGCCAGCGCTGAAAAAATCGGGCAATGGTGCCATCGTTAATATATCTTCCCTCTACGGTATCATTGGCACGCCCAGTATGATTTCCTACCACGGCGCGAAGGGAGCAGTGCGTTTGATGACAAAATCAGCGGGCCTCGAATACGCCAGGCAGGGGGTACGAATCAACTCCGTGCATCCGGGTATTATCGAAACGCCCTTGGCGAAAACCCTTAGCGCTGAATACATAGAGATGATTACCGAGACTACGCCTATGGGCCGTATGGGTGAACCGATGGACATTGCCACCATGTCCCTGTTCCTGTGTTCGGATGAGGCCAAGTTTATTACCGCCTCGGAGTTTGTCGTCGATGGTGGTTGGGGCGCCCAGTAATTACCAGCTTTTGATGCTGGCGTATTTGTGAGGCCTGATGAGTGGCTCACAATTATCAAGCTAAGATTCGTGCCTGGACGCAAGCCCCTGGCTCCGCGGCGCTGCTTTAAGGATAATAGTAGTGCCGTCAGGCGCTTATCGATTACAACAGGTCGATGACCATAGGAGGGTTGAAATGTTTCGGGTTGCTAAAGTCGTTGGTTTGGTCCGTCGCGTTCCTGCGATAGCGTTAGCTGGTTTGCTCGGCTTGCCGTTCGCCGCTCTGGGTCAGTTTGCTGAGTGTCGTACTGGCGAGTTTATTCGGCAGGTCGAAGTCGTCAGGCAGGGGATGGGTAAAGTGCCCTGCGAGGTGCATTACAGAAAAATTAATGAAAGCAGTAATCAGGTGTTGTGGACGGCGCAGAACGATCCGGAATTCTGTGACATCAAATTTTCTGAGTTTGTCGACAAGCTGAGCAGCCACGGCTGGAATTGCAATGTAAAAACCGTTTCAGGCGAGTCCTCTCCCGAAGTGGATTTGCCCAGATTTGAGTAGGCACCTGGTAGGTCGTGGTTTTAGATCTGTGCTATCGCGCAGGTAGCCGGCCAGATCGGTTCATTCGCGCTCGCGTAGCGACTGTGCCGAGCATCGAGCAGAGTTCCCTCCTTCGGTGGGTTTTCGTCGTTTAAATATCGTTTTCTCGAGTTATGGCGGCGTGGCCGGTGAGGTTGACTCGCGCGGAGGCCGCGCGGTGTTGGCGTCGTCACCGTAAGGTGGCCAGATGTAATCCTCAACAGGCATTTTCGACAGTGCTTCTTCTATCGGCATTGCATCCGGGTTGATTGGCGTGGGAAGGACCTGGCTTTTTAGTGTTAATTCCTGAACCTGGCGCCAGTCGACAAGGTATTTTGCTTGCCCGGTTTCATCCTTTTCGTAAAGCCACGGGGTGATCGCTAGAATCGCTCTGGTGAAAGGGTTTTGTCTGGCGTTGTATTCTCCCACCGGGGGATAGCTGGCCATTGCCAACTGGCCCTGATAAACGCCCACTGCGAATGGTTGATCCATAATGCGGACAGGCGTGCCTTGGCGAATATCCTGAAAAAGTGTCGCCGCATCTTCAGGGTATAGATGAAAGCAACCGTGACTGGTGCGCATGCCGACACCCCAAGGTTTGTTGGTTCCGTGAATAAAAATCCCCTCAAAGCCCGTTTGCATCGCTAGCATACCCATAGGATTTTCAGGCCCAGGCGGAAAATAGGTTGGAAAATTAACCTCGCCTTCGAGGAGTTTTTCCTGTTGTATGGACTTGGGGACAAACCATCCCGGGTCTTTGTGTTTACCGGTGATCTGGGTGTCCCCCAGTGGTGTCGACCATCCTTCGCGGGCGATGCTTACGGGAAATGTCCAAACTTGCTCGGGTTTATTTTTGGCAGGTGGCGGGAAATAAAATAATCTGCGTTGGGGAATATTAATCACGATGCCTTTCCAGGGCTTGGGCGGTAGCACAAACTGACTTGGAATGATCAGGGGTATGCTCGGATTCGGCAGCCAGATGTCCTGCGTCGGATTAGCAGCGGTTATTTCGTGATACCCTATGTCAAATCGTCTAGCGATATCCAGCAAGGTGTTTTCTTTTCCCGGTCTTACGATACGAACTTTCCCAACCACAGTCGAATCGTCATTTGGTAGATCGAACTGTGCGGCGAAAGTGTCGCCTGAATGTGTCGGGATTAGTGATGCCAACGCGAGGGCAATCAAAATGCCTGCTCGCTGCGGCCGGGTCACCCTGGATTCAGCCTTGCGCGGGTATTGGTTGTCCATATGGAAGTGTTCGGTGATGGCCTGGTGGTCGTTGTCTCTGATATTACTTGCGCTAGCCATGCCGGCTTACAGCGACGATGCGGTTTGGTTATTTATCGACACGCGTCACGCCACTGCAACGGTCAGGCAAGACAGCGCTATTCTTGCCAGGTACGACAATATCTCAATCGGACAGAATGGTACTGCCCTCTTGCATTGGCGGGGGGACGACACCACGCCTCTCGGAGAGTACAGGGTCATTTCAGTGGATCGGCAAAGCCGCTTTACAATATTTTTCGGCATTAATTACCCTACTGCCGCACACGCGCGCCTCGCTAAGGCGCAGGGGAAAATAACCAAGGCAGATTATCGCCGTATTGTAAGTGCCGAAGGCTCCCGAGCTTACCCGCCGGAGAATACTCCATTGGGCGGTGGCATCGGGATTCACGGGATCGGTCGGGGCGACCTCGATATTCACCGCCAGTATAACTGGACCAACGGTTGTGTTGCCCTGGATAACGACCAGATAACGGATCTGGCGCGTTGGATTGGTGTGGGTACGCGCGTGGTCATTCGCTAGCCCTATTTTGGTTTGCAGTGTTTTTGGCCACCATCGCGCGTCCCAGGAAAGGGTTATTTCATCATGGTCTTTTTGAACATGCGGTCGATCTTGCGATCTACCGAGTGCGCTTTTTCCAGCGCCTGGTCGGCTTTTTGATTGGCCTGAGCTGCGCTTTTGAGAGCGCTGTCGGCTCGTTGCTCGGCTGCCTGGGCTGCCGCGGCCATTTGTCGTGCCTCCAGGGCAATCTGATGAGCGTTGTTGGCTTTCGCCTGAGCTTTTTCAGCCATGGCGCGAAGCTGCGCGACTTCAGAGTTGCTGGCGCAGCCAAAGAGGCCGATAGAGCTGGTCAAGACGAATAGAGCCATTGTCAGTTTGTGCATGAGGCACCCTCCTTTAGTGAAACTAAGTTGTCCGTTAGACAGAATGTTCGATGCGACCAAGTGATTGGACCCAGATCAACGGGCTTGGTTTACGATCCCCTTATTACAGAGGCCGTCGCTACAACCGCTAACTGCTAAAGTTTGCGTCTGGTCGAAGCGGACTGTTTTGATCTGTGTCAGTAAAATCCGCAGAGACTTCGCTACTTACCGAACCCGCGATGTCGTGGGCTGGGTACAGCAAACCCGGACAGGAAGATCGTAGTGTGCGAGCTGTCGACGGGTTTTGTTTCTTTCCATCATTCCGTTGTTGTTTGACTTGAATTCGCTTTCACTGGCGTTGCTTGTCTCTATACTGCGCCGGAAGTAGCAAAGGTCTTCGCCATGTCGGACATAGTAACGCCGCGGTACATTCGATGGTTTTCCGAGTTATCAAACGACGATGTCGCCACTGTTGGCGGTAAGAATGCGTCGTTGGGTGAACTGTATCGCCAATTGGTACCCCAGGGCGTGCGTATGCCCAATGGTTTCGCGTTGACTGCTGAGGCTTATCGGCAGGTGCTTGCGCAGTGCGATGCCGAGCCGGTGCTGCGCGCTCTGCTGGCCGATCTCGACCCAGAGGATGTGGTTGCACTTGCGAACTGTGGCGCCAGGGCGCGTCAGGCCGTCTACGAAGCGGGCCTGCCACAGGATATCCAGGCTGAGTTTCTGGCAGCCTGCCGCAAGTTACGTGGCGAATACAAAGGGGAAGTCAGTTTTGCCGTGCGTTCTTCAGCGACGGCTGAGGATTTGCCTTCGGCGTCGTTTGCCGGGCAGCACGATTCGTTTTTGAATGTCTGTTCAGACGAAGACCTGCTGGATGCCTGTCGTCGCTGTCTGGCGAGTTTGTTTACTGATCGCGCCATCCACTACCGCATCGACAAGGGCTTCGATCATTTTGCGGTGTCGCTGTCCGTGGGCGTCATGAAAATGGTGCGATCCGACCTGGCGACCAGCGGCGTGATGTTTTCTATCGATACCGAATCCGGCTTTCCGGATGTGGCATTTATCACCGGCGCCTATGGGTTGGGGGAAACCGTGGTGCAAGGGGCTGTGGATCCCGACGAGTTTTACGTGCACAAGCCTACTTTTGAGCAGGGTTACCGTTCAGTACTGCAGCGACGCCTGGGTAGCAAGCAGGTAAAGATGGTCTATGCCGAAGCCGCCGGTAAGGCCCAAGGGCAATCAACATCTACTGTGGAGACAGACGACGCTTTGCGACAGCAGTACTGCATCAGCGATGACGAGGTCCTGCAGTTGGCAGATTACTGCATCAAAGTGGAGCGGCACTACTCCAGGCGAGCGGGCCACAGTGTGCCCATGGACATGGAGTGGGCCAAGGATGGCCTCGATGGGCAGCTGTACCTGATTCAGGCGCGCCCGGAGACTGTAGTTAGTCAGAATCAGAAGGCGGTGCTTCGTAAGTACAGACTAGCAGCGACACCGGGGCAGAGGCTTTGCCAGGGGCGGGCGGTGGGTACCGCCATCGCCTCGGGTCGGGTGCGTTTGATCAGTGACCACAGTGATCTCGATCACTTCCAGTCCGGTGAGGTGCTGGTATCGAACACGACCGCCCCCGATTGGGAACCGGTAATGAAAACCGCGGCCGCCATTATCACTAATAGCGGTGGGAGGACTTGTCACGCTGCGATTATTGCGCGCGAGTTGGGCATTACGGCGGTGGTCGGATGTGGTGATGCCACGGCGGTACTGAAAAATGGCGATTCCGTCACGGTGAGTTGCGCCGAAGGTGACACGGGTCGGGTTTACGCTGGCGAGATCCCCTTCGAGTTTGAGGACACCCAGCTTGATGTGCTGGCACGCCCAAAAACAAAAATCATGGTTAACCTGGGGAATCCAGCGCTGGCGTTTCAGACCAGTATGTTACCCAATGACGGTGTCGGACTTGCCCGGATGGAATTTATTATCGCGGAGCATATCAAGGCCCATCCGATGGCGTTGCTTTATCCAGAACGCGTCAGCGATGAGACTGCCCGGACACGGCTTGTCGAGTTGACGCGGGCTTATGCCTCGCCTGCGGATTATTTTGTCGAGAGACTTGCCGAGGGGGTCGGCACAATTGCTGCGGCTTTTTATCCCAAGCCTGTCGTTGTGCGGATGTCGGATTTTAAAAGTAATGAGTATGCGGCCCTGATTGGTGGCGCAGACTTCGAGACGGCCGAAGATAACCCGATGATCGGGTTTCGCGGCGCGTCGCGCTATACCCATCCGGCTTACGCTGAAGGTTTCGATCTCGAGTGTCAGGCCATGTGCCGGGTCAGGGAGGAAATGGGTTTTACCAATGTGGTGTTGATGATTCCTTTTTGCCGGCGGGTGGAGGAAGGTGAAAAAGTCATCGAAGCAATGGCGCGCAATGGCCTGCGTCGTGGAGACAACGGGCTGGAAATCTACGTGATGTGCGAGATTCCAAATAATGTGCTGCAAATAGATGCTTTTGCCCGCCTGTTTGACGGGTTTTCTATTGGCTCCAATGATCTTACCCAGCTTACACTCGGTGTAGATCGGGATTCGGAAATCGTCGCATTTGATTTTGACGAACGCGATCCCGGTGTGAAAGCCATGATTTCCCTGGCGGTGGAGGGTTGCCGGCGCAATAAAAGGCATTCTGGTCTGTGTGGACAGGCGCCATCGGATTACCCCGAAATGGCTGAATTTTTAGTGGAATTGGGTATCGACTCAATCAGCCTGACGCCGGACCGATTGATTGCAACGACACGTCTGGTTCTGGATGTGGAGCGACGTCTACAACAAAAGACTAAAAAGTAAGACGGCTTTTGTAAGTGCTCTGAGCCCGCATTGGTTTTTTCCGCCTATATCTGTCAGTAGATCAGCAGCTCCCGGTTTCTTCGATTATTGTCCGGGTCGGAAATATATTGAGTCGATTCAATCGCCGCGATGTAATCGAGCGGCAGGCTGTGTTCGTGGGCGCCGCGAAGGACGTGCTCAAGATACCAGCAATAGGGAGAGCGGTTGTCGCAGTATTCGAGTGCATGGTAGGTAAAAGCTTCCAAAGTTCCTCCTCCAGCGGCGTGCAGGGTGACGGTTTTTTCCCCATAGCTTTTGCCCAGGCCTTCGTAGCTGTCGAGCACGGGTTTATCGCCGACAGTTATTCGATAGACAATACCCCAGACACTGTCTTCGCGCGTGCCGGTGTAGTGGGCGTCGCACTTACTCGAGCCATCCTTGCTCGGCATATGGAATGCGAGCCGATGCTCGGGCAGTTGAGCGATTTTTATTGCTCTCGCAGAACTGATCCGCGCCAGCAGGCGGCGTGTGGACAAGTTAGAGCCGTAGGCAAAATATAGTCGTTCTGTCACCGGTCGCAGTCCCGTTATAGTCCAGATGTGGCGCTATTGCGATGTCTCTGAAGTCCTATCGCCTAGGATCTTGTGAATTAAATACACTTTATAACTGTTTTTTACCGCTGGGCTTGGCGTGCCTCGCCAGGCTCTTTATACATGGTATTGAAAGGTTATACATGGTCTTGACAGCTGAAATTCGTCGCCTAAGCTGAAATAGTTATCGATTGATCTGGTGGGTTCAGTTGCACGGCCGGGCCTAAACAAATTTGCTACCGGAGGAATACCATGATTACCGGAATGCCCCGTATCGCGATTGCCGCTGAAAATTTTTCGGCGCTGGTGGAATTATTTAGAGAAAAACTGGGCATGCCGGTTATTGATTTGTCCAGCATGAGCGAGCCCGAATACGGCGCGGCATTGGGTATGTGTGTGCCTGCGGGCGGTAGCAATATCGAGTTGATGTCGCCCATCGATCCCGAAACGCCCCTGAGTAAAAGCCTTCAGGGCTTTCTCAATCGTCGCGGCGAGGGCTTGTTTGCGCTGATGCTGGAAGCCCCGGTGCCCGATGACGAAGCTGAAGTCCTGGCGGAACGCGGGCTGAATATCATGCCTCTAATGCCGGGCGCATTCGGACGGGACGTCCATCCCAGTTCCACCCACGGTGTGCTGATTCGCGTCTATCCGGTGAATTCCTTTCAGGGGGAATTCAAGGGTGAGCTGGCTGCGGATCGACCGCAACTGTCCGGCATAGTCCGGGTTATCGTCGCGGTGAGCGACATCGAGCATGCGGTCGAGGCTTACGGCAAAAAGTTTGCCCTGCCTATCGACGCCATTGTCGCTGATGACGCAAGGGGGGTTTATTCCGCTCTGTGCCATCCACCCGCTGGGGGTATTATTGAGCTGGTCGCTGTCAAAGATGCTGAAAAGCCATTTGGCAGAGCCATCGCACAGCATTTGTCAGAGGACCGCGAAGGCATGTATGCCCTGGTGTTACAAACGCCAGATTTGCAGGATACGGCCCGTAAACTGGTGGCGCGGGGCCTTTCTGCTGAGCCGGCTGCAGACGCTGCGGATACGCTGGAGTTGTCGCGTAAAGAAGCCTTTGGGGCGTTAATTCGTATCGAGGCCGCTTAGGGCCTGTTACAGAGGTCGACCCCGCACCTGTTTTTTTGACGTCACAGTCAGTATCAGTGCTTTAGTGCTAGCCCGACTTTCAGTGAACACACCCTGATGATAGATCTCAGTCCAACCACCTGAAAGCGGAATGGTGGTTTAGTCTGGATAATTATTGGGTGCAGGTTCCGGCAGCCGAAAAATATAGGTGGATACGCTCAGGCCGATAACGATAAGTATGGCGCTGACTTGCCAAAGGGCAACCCAGAACATCGAGATTATAAGTGTTACCCACAGCAGTGCTAGCGTGTAACGTTTGGCTTTCAATGGCATGCCTTTGCCGTCCAGGTAGTCGAGTAGATAACGACTTAACACAGGATGGGACAGCAGCCATCGGTAAAACCGGGGAGAGCTGCGCACGTAACATGCCGCTGCCAGCAGCAGGAAGGGTGTCGTCGGCAATAGCGGTAGGAAAATCCCCGCGGTCCCCAGCGCCACGCACAGGGAGCCCGCGCCCACTAGAGCCAGCCTCAGTGGTTTCCCGGACGCCAGTCGGCTGTCGGGAGCCGGGTTCGCTTTCGGCTTCAAATCCATGCAGAAGAAGCCATTAGACTTTTACTCTGGGCGGGTTTAATGCCGCTTTCTGGGGCTGCGTCAATGAGCCTGAAACCTTACTTGAACGGTCTGGATACTTAGCTGTTTCAGGTGGCCTCGCTGGGTGACGCGAGAATAACCGGGCACGGCGCGTGTTTGCACAGGTAGTGGGCGGTGCTGCCGAGAGCCACATTTAACAGGTTGTGAGAACTATGGCTGCCGATTACCAGGGTATCTGCCGCCACTTTTTCCAGTGTTTCCAGAATGACTTTTTTGGGGTTGCCCAGGGAAATCTCGGTATGGACCTGAATTCCGGCTTTAGACAGTGGTTCGATGAAGTCTTTAAGCGCACTTTCGACTTCTTCGCGGGTTTGCTCGGTGAACATCGCCGCGTATTTTTCTTCTTCTTCTGCGTTCAGATGATTCAGTGCTGGTGCTTCGTAACTGTGTACGGTGAGCACGTGCAAAGCAGCGCCCGTTCCCTTTACCAGCGCTTGCGCGGTATCTCGCGCCAGCAGCGCATGTTCGGAATCTTCCCGGTCGAGCGCAACCGACAACAATATGGTCTTGAACATATAACTCTCCATTTCAATAGCGCCTGAGCTTAGCGCGAATATCAATTAGCCTGGGTTGGGAAATCTTGTTGTCCAAGTTTATCGACTGCCCGACCGTCGTGACAAACAATTTATCCTGAAGAGTCATCGCGACAGACGGGAAGATACGCGCCGGCAAGTGGTTCGTGTTTATGTTTGCCGGCACCCTGAATTTTGCAATCGTCCACTTGATTTCAAAGGGATGCCTTCGGTGTGTTCTATCGAGGTTCGGGTGATTGCGGTATTTGATGACTGAGCGCAGTCCGAGTAAATTCATTTACGACCTTACGCCACCACTTTCTTGCGCCACCACTTTGAGGGTTTGTGTTAACAGGCTCTAACAAGTTCTGAATTTGCCGGAGTGGTCTGGCGCTGTACTACGGTGTTCATTACTGAAGTGTACCGGGGCTAAGCACAGCCAATTTTTTGGTCAAAGCTTAGGTTGAAGCCGCGCCCTCAACACTATCCGAGAGCAGGTATTCCGAGTAGTCAGGGGTTTTCATTTCTTCGTAAAAGCGGCTGGGATGCCAAGGATACAGATTTGGCTTGCCGGTTTTATCGATGTACCAGCTCGAGCAGCCGCCAGTCGCCCAGGTCGTGGTGCCTATAGCGTCGGCCATCGCCCGGTTGTAGCGCTCAAATGCCTCGGGCTTGACTACGAGTGCAGCCGATTTTTCAGCTTTCATCTTGTCGAGTAACTGAATCATATAACCGATTTGTACTTCGGTTATCGATATCAGAGACAGGTTTCCAACCGGCCCTGTTGGCCCTTCCAGCATCCAGAAGTTGGGGAAGTGCGGTAACGCCATGGCCCGATGAGCGCGCGGCGCGCCGCCCCATTGCTGGGATAATTCGATGCCGTTTGCCCCAAAAACGCGTGTTGGCAAAATAAATTCAGACACCTTGAAGCCGGTGGCAAGAATGAGAATATCAAGTTCGTGCAACCGGCCATCTCTGGTGCGTACGCCTGTAGGCTCAATGGCTTCGATAGATTCTGTCACCAGTTCCGCCTTGTCGCTGGCGATGGCGGGATAAAAGTCGGAGCAGAAGATGAGGCGCTTGCAGGTCGCCTTGTAATCCGGCGTCAATCTGGCCCGAAGTTGCGGGTCCGGCACGGTCTTTTTAAGGAATCGCAGACAGGCTTGCTCAATTTTTTGCTGTTGTTTCACGTCGCCAATGGTTGCTTTGGCAAAGGTCGTGAGCATGAGACGTTTGTAAAACCACGCAAGAATCGGATGCATCCACGGTGAAACACGCAGGAAAGCTTTCCACAGTGTCGAATACTTTTTCTGGGGTAGCGGCGCCATCCAGTGCGGCGTGCGCTGAAAAACCGTCATCTTGGCCACTTCGTCGGTCACTTCGCCGACGATTTGTGCGGATGTGGAGCCGGTACCGATGATCCCGACACGTTGGCCGCTCAAGGATACGGTGTCGTCCCAGCGGGCGGTGTGAAACATCTTGCCTTCGAAGTCCTCGATACCGGGAATTTCCGGGTAGGCAGGGTGATGCAGGATGCCGCTTGCAGAAATCACAAAATCGTAGATTTCAGGTTCGCAATTTTTTACCTGTAGCTGCCATTGAGGACCCAGGTAACGGAGCTCCTCGACCTCGCTGTTGAATCGAATGACGCGCCTGACATCGTACCTGTCGACGACATGTTCGATGTAGGCAAGGATTTCCGGGCCATACGAGAAGCGATATGACCAGTGAGGGTTGGGTTCGAAGGAGTAGGAATACCAGTAGGAGGGCACGTCGCACGAAAGTCCCGGGTAGCGGTTGTCACGCCACGTGCCACCCACGCGGTCGGCTTTTTCGTAGATGGTAAGGTCAGTATAGCCAGCCTCGCGCAGCTTTATCACCGCACCGATACCGCTCAGTCCCGCGCCAACAATGGCGATGCGGGGTAAGCGTCCCTCTTTTGCCCAGCATGATTTTGGATCGACGTTAGCCACGCTCATTACTCCTGCAAATTTTCTAATGCGCACTCGACACACTTAATGTTTGTGCGAACCCTCCGAAACCAATTTTACGGGCAACGCGCGGGCATAGCATGACTCAAATCAATAGCCGGCTATCGGCTTAGATCGTGCAATGGCTGCCTATTTGCACAGGATCATGTAAACTTTATTTATTAATAAAAATTAATACAAGGGGGGGAGATGTCCGAACTCATATCTTCAGACATGGCGCAATTTGATGGTCGGCAGGTGGTCGATGATCTGAATCGCCTGCTGCGCCTGCGCACCACGCCCATCGGCATGAAGCTCTTTGCCTCGCGCGAGGAGATGGAGGCGGTGCCGAGAATTCGCCGCCCCAAGGATATTCACACCACGGATCAAGTTGTGGGCCAGGCGGCCCGCAACGGCTGGACCGTGGGTGTGACAGCCGACGATCTGGTCGGCGAGCAGTGCCGGGCGGTGCTGGGTTTGCATCCGCGCTCCGATGAGTGGCTCAGGGGCGAGCAAATGATTGGCGTCTGGTACGAGACGCCAGAGGATGCCGCGGTGCACCAACAGGCCATGGATGTCGTGCCCCATGGCCGCTATCAGGCGATGGCCGTTAGCCCCCTGGCTTCTGGTCGGCTTGATCCACCGGACATCTGCCTGATTTATGCGACACCGGCACAGATGATTATCTTTATCAACGGCCTGCAGTGGAGTGGCTATAAAAAACTCGATTGGTCCTGTGTCGGCGAGTCGGCCTGCGCGGATTCCTGGGGCCGTGCCCTGGCTACCGGCGAGCCCAGCTTGTCCATTCCCTGTTTTGCCGAGCGCCGCTATGGTGGGGTGATGGAAGACGAATTACTCATGGCGATCCCGCCGCACTATCTGCCTAAGGTCGTTCAGGGTCTTGAAGCCTTGTCTCGCAACGGTTTGCGCTATCCGATTCCCCAATACGGGATCAATAACGACGTGCGTGCCGGTATGGGTGTCAGTTACGGCGACAAGCCGGCGTGACTAAACGGTTAGGTAAATGTGTTGGGGTTCGCCAGCCCCTTAGGCTGTTCTAATAATTAACGAGAGTCGGAGGATTATTCATGGATATTAGTGTATGTGTGGCGCGGGGCGCGGACGGCTGGCAGGTTGCGGTCAGAGCGGAAGAGCTGGGCTTCAAGACCGCCTGGTTTGAGGACAGCCAGATGGTGGCAGCCGATCCCATCGCGCTGATGGCCATCGCAGCGACGCATACCAGCAAGATCAATCTCGCCACTGGTGTATTGATTCCCTCAAACCGGATTGCGCCGCAGACGGCAAACAGCCTGGCGACGCTGAACAGCCTGGCTCCCGGGCGCATCATCATGGGTATTGGCACTGGGTTTTCCGGCCGTCGCGCTATGGGCCTGGGACCGGTCAAGGTCGATGATATTCGCGCTTATATGGAGACGGTGACTGGTCTGCTCCGCGGTGAAATTGTCGAATGGGACTTTGAAAACAAGCACCGCAAAATTGCTTTTCTGCATCGCGAGCCCGGTGACGACGTCATCAATTTGCAGGATCCGGTGCCGGCCTATGTGGCGGCCTCGGGACCGAGAATGCGACAGCTCGTGGCGGACTTCGAGGCTAACTGGATGAGTATTCTTTCGACCATTGATATGGCTCGAAAGGATATGAACGCCATGCAAGCAACCTGGGAGTCTGCGGGTAACGCGCCTAATACCTTTAAAAGCGCATTACTGACCTCAGGCTGCCCGCTGTATGAAGGAGAAACCGCGGCCAGCCCCCAAGCCCTGCGCCAGGGCGGGCCGATGGCGGCGGTTTTCT
>DJFY01000026.1:77247-91411 GCA_002431545.1 Cellvibrionales bacterium UBA5860
GCCGGAGGCGCTCAAGCAATACCGTGAAATGTATATGAACTACGAACCGGAAGACGCGCGTTACCTGAGCCTGCATCGAGGACACGCCCTCTTTGTCCGCGACGACGAAGCACCTTTTATCTCGCCGGAGCTCATCAGCCAGGCGAGCCTGACCGCCCCCATTGCCGAGTTGCGGGAAAAGGTACAGGAACTGAAACGCATCGGTTATGACGAGCTTGCTGTGATTACCTGCCCTGGAGACGATGACATCCTCGAGCGTTGGGTCGAGGTGATGGAAGGGGTCTGAGCCCCTTCGCAATGGGATGACGCGCTTGGTTTGGCCCATGGATATCTATGGGCATGCCGTCCCCGTGTGCCGTACTTGCTGTGGGTTGGTTTAAAGTTTTGTCTGTCGCATTCGTCCACAGCTTATCGAGCACCGGTCCCGGGCTCGAATCAATTTCAGTGGCTGCTCAGGGAAGGCGCCACTTGTTCGGTCGTTGGTTCACGTCGTGCGTTGTTGGGAGAAACGCCAGTAACGCGTTTAAAGGCTCTCGAGAAAGCTGCCTCTGAGTTATATCCCAGTTGTTCCGCCAGTACTGCGATAGATACCCGGTCGTGGATCAGTTTTGTGCGCGCGACCTGCATGCGCCACTGTGTGAGATAGCTCTTGGCGGAATCACCGACCAGTTGTGAGAATCTTGCCGAGAAGCCAGAGCGAGACATGCCGACCGTTCTGGCCAGAGAATCGACGGTCCAGTCTCTTTCCGGCTCGCGATGTATGGCGGCCAGGGCGACACCGATCTGTCTGTCGCGTAGCGCAGCGAGCCACCCCTGTTGGGCTTCTGGAGCCCGTTCCAGCCACGCTCGAATAGCCTGAATCACTAAAATGTCTGCAAGGTGGGTGATGATGGTTTCGCCACCGGGTTTGAGTGTGCGTGCTTCCCGCGCGATGTATTCCAATGTGCTTTGCAACCAGCTGTTATTGCTCAGGTCCCAATTGTCGATGAGTAATACCTTCGGCAGTTGCGCGATAAGGCGTTGACCGGCGACGTGATCGAAGCTCACTACGCCACAAGTCAGTTCCGTTAGCGCGCCTTTTCCGCCGTGGCGCATAATTTCATAGCGCTTGCTGATTATCTCGACTGGAATATCAAACAGTTGTTCACTTTTTGCGGAGATATCGCTGAGCAATCTATGGCCCAGGCCGTGTGGTACCAGGGCCAGGCTGCCCTGCGGTAGTGAGAGAGGTTCTTCGTTGCCGAGTTGAAGGAAGCAGTTTCCGCTGGTGATGACATGGAACATCATCTTGCCCGTAATTGCGGGTATCTCAAGGCCCCAGGGCGCAGTTAATTCCGACCGGCAATACAAGCTGCCGTTGAGCCGCAGCTGGTGGAGTGTTTCACCGAGAGGGTCAGTGAGCGGTGGGAGGTCGTTTTTTTCCGAGCGCATGCCGTGATTATGTCAAAAATTCTTTTCTTCGGTTAGTTGGACGAAGGATCAAAAAATATGGACGAATTGGAATTAATTTAATTTAAGCATACAGAGAAAATATGGTTTCCAAGCAGCGGTACACACATGATCTCATGCCAAGAGGAAACCAGAAAATGCATACACAACCTATCCTTGTTATCGGAAAAAATGGCAAAACCGGTGCTCGAGTCGAGAGCCGCCTGACCGCGAAGGGCCTGTCGACGCGAGCGGTGTCGCGTTCCACCTTGCCATCGTTTGAGTGGGAGGATCCGGATTCTTGGATGCCTGCATTGAGTGGTACGCGCGCAGCCTACGTCACGTTTCAACCTGATCTGGCTGTTCCTTCGGCCGAGGCAACCATTCGAACCTTTATCCAACGGGCAGTCGAAGCTGGCCTGGAACACGTCGTACTGCTGTCTGGTCGTGGCGAAGATGGCGCGTTGCGGGCCGAAAGCATTCTGCAAAGCAGCGGGCTGGCCTGGAATGTCGTGCGCGCCAGCTGGTTCGCACAGAATTTCAGTGAGAGCTTTATGCTGGAAGGCATATTAAGCGGACATCTGGCTTTGCCTGCCGGCCCGGTCCTGGAACCGTTTATTGATGTTGACGACATCGCAGATGTTGCAGTCGCAGCGTTGACGCGACCCGACCTGCGCAACCGGGTGTTCGAAGTCACCGGACCGCGGGCTTTGACTTTTGCTCAATGCGTTGAGGAAATCTCCAACGCGGTGGGCTACCGCATCGAGTACAGCGCCATTTCCGTAGATAATTTTGTTGGTGAAATGCGTGAACAGGGCGCGCCCGAGGATATGCAGTGGTTGATGCGCGAGCTCTTCAGCGTTGTTCTCGACGGCCGAAATAGCCGAGTTATGGATGGCGTCGAAGAGGCGCTCGGTCGCCCGGCAACAGATTTTTCTTCATTTATCAAAAAGGCCATTACCAGTGGCGTTTGGGATCGGGGGGCGGCGCGGCAACAAACCTGAAGTTGAACATGTCGCTACCGCATGACATCCCCTTCTTTAATTCGTAGCCTGGTGGCTCCTGCTTTGAGTGAGCACTGTTTCGCTCCCCCGGCTTCGACCGGCGCAGGTGAGCCGGGGAAGAGGAGGAGGGAATCGCAGGATGTTCAGCCGTGCTTCGCCGGCCAGACGCGGGTATGACTCAATGCCGTGTCAGGCCGCCGTTTCTACGATAGTTTTATCGATCTCGTTGTCGACGACGATGGGACACTGGTAGTAGGTGATTTGCGGCGGCTGTCCCCAGGCTTCGGTCATGTATTGAGTCCATTCGTCGTTATACCAGGCCTGGGCTTTTTCCTTAGACGCCCAAAGATAAAGTCCACACGCGCTGTTGCCGTCTTCGTGGATCATGTAGTACTTGCGAATCAAACCATCGAGGCCTTCATACTTGGGTGTGGTTGCTGCCATTTGGTCGATGAATTTCTGTTGGTCGGCGACATCGATGGGGAAACGGACTTGCGCAACAATCATAGAGTTTTCCTGGTTTTCTAGATGCTGTGTTATCGGACCTTGATTTCAACAGGCCCTAGTTCGGGGTTGCCAGGCCCAGGTCTCCCGGGGACAGTATGCCGTTGGGGTCGAGCTCCTTTTTAAGCTGCTTAAGGAGGGAGGAATAGGGGCCGAAACTCGCTACTTGCTCGGCCCAGACTTTGCCGCTTTTGTAGGGTACGCAACCGGCTGCAACCAGGGCTCGTGCGCACTCGCTTATGGCTTCGTTGGCGTCTTGCCACTGAGAAGCTTCGTCGTAAAAGGCCAGGGCGCCGCCGTGCAGGCCGCGTCGGCACATGACGATGGCAGCTCCCAGTGGATACTGTGGGAAGTTCTTTCGCTGTTGGCCAATGACATCCATAAATGCGGTGAGTTTGTCCGTCGGAACCGACGACATCAGAATCGCACAGCGGGAAATGGCAAAAAAACCGGCGAAGGAATACCAGTAAATTTCCTCGTTGCGCAGTTTGTTGAAATAAGCTTCATTGAAGTCCGGGAAATGCGCGCCGCCACAGCGTTCTGCGATTTCCGCAATACGGGATTCGTCTTCCTCGATGTGGTGGGCTTCGCCCCGGTAATCGACGGCCAGGGCGAAGCTCGGTAGGTCGTCCAAGGGTTTGTCGGGAAAGGCCTGGGAAATCCGGGTCTGAATGGTGGGAGCCTCGTAAGCGCCGGCGTACCAGATGTTGTTGACCAGTTCACGGCGTTGGATTTCCATGATGCACTCTTGCACGCTGCCGGCATCGGGAAAACCGTAACAGACTGTTTCCCGGTCGGGTGGCAGGGGATGCAGCCAGAGTGCGACCGCAATCACCACGCCAAGCGTGCCATCGGCGCCGAGAAACAGACCGGTGACATCCGGGCCGATGCAGTAGCGCTGGAAATAACCGGCATGGCTCGACGCCGCGCTGCCGGTTTGCACCCGTTCGCCATTGGCGAGCACCACTTCGAGGCCGGCTACTTCATCGCCAAAACTCTGGAATTGTGGTGAACCGGTGCCCAGTGCGTGGGCTGAGGCAGCACCGCCAACGGTAGCGGTAGGGGCAGTCGATGGCACCAGGCCGACGGTTTGCCCATGGGGTTTGAGTGCGGAGAGCAGGGCGCCAAAACGTACACCCGGTTCGCATAAAACGATGCCTCGATCCAGATCGATATCCAGAATACGGTTCAAGCCCCCCATATCGAGCACAATACCACCGTGTTCGGGGTTAACGCCGCCTGCATACATGCTGGCGCCACCGCGCGTGTAGACAGGTAGTTTGTCCCGGTTCGCGCGTTTGATAATCTCGACGACTGCTTCGGGGCTGCGCGGGCGGACGACGCCCTCGGGTTTGCCGGGTGCGTAGGAGGAGGTGTCCCGACGGTAGGTGATGAGGTCGACGGGATCGTCAAAGAAAGCGGCGTCGTCCAGGCCGGCAAGGGACGCCAGTTGCTCATGTCTGTCAGCCATCTTAGTTGCCCTCCGCGCTCAGGTGAAAATGTGTATCGACGAATTCTGCCAGGCCATAGACCGGCGGATCACCATCGCTTCGGGCGGCGTCCAGGTGGGCGACACAACGTGGATCTATTGAAACAATGGCGTCAGGTTGTCCTTTGGCGGTGGCCTCGCGCAT
Organism: Cellvibrionales bacterium UBA5860; assembly: GCA_002431545.1. GTDB lineage: Bacteria > Pseudomonadota > Gammaproteobacteria > Pseudomonadales > Porticoccaceae > HB2-32-21. The sequence continues at coordinate 81,818 of DJFY01000026.1, forward strand.
TCGCGCGCGGGCCATTTCTGTGCTGGACTGCGGGTGCATTGCGGGTGCGCCGCCACCGGCGCCGCAACACATCGCGAACCGGGATGTCGGCGCACCGCCGTTGACGGTGACACCGAGCCGGCCAAGGATGTCGTAAAGCGTCTGGTTGTCGTTGGGGACCGCCCCTAACGTCGCCTGGCAGCTCTCAATGCAGCTTACCTTCGGCGTGCTGGACCTGGCGGCAAGTTGTAGTTTTCCTTCGGTCAGGGCGGATGCCAGCCAGCCGGCAAATGAAGTTTGTCTGTCTTCGTTCGCCAGGGCGTGGGCGCATTCGCAGCCGGAGGTCACCAGCAGGTTAAAACTCTGTTTTGCCAGGGCGGCGCCCAGTTGCTCCGATTGCCTGGCTGCATCATCGCTAAAACCGAGTTCCCGGAGTGGGGCGCCACAGCAGCTGTCACTGTCGCCCAATATCTTGACCGGCACACCGGCTGCCTGGAGCAGGCGCATCGCGGCCTGTGCTTCCTGGGGGCGGGCGTAAGCCGAGGCGCATCCGGGTAGATAAACAAGCTCCGCCCGCTCCGCGGTTTCTATATTCTGTGCCCAGTGGTAGCGCGCGGCGCGCGGTGCGCCCGCCGGGTTTTGTTGCTCCAGGACATTTTTCTGTATTGCGACGGCGGACTCGGGGGCGAGATCGCGGGCGATCAACTCACTGCGCAGAGCGCGATTGATTTCCATGGGCCGCATGCCAATAGGGCAGATACGTTCGCAGTTGCCGCATGAAGTGCAGGTAAAAGCGTGCTCGGATACCGACGCCAGGGGCAGATCCTCGCCTTCTACCCAGGCGCGCGCGGTTTTGATATAGCCCTGTCCGGAATAACTGAGTCCCGGCGAGTGCGACTCTAAAGTGGCGCAGATATGGTCGATATCGCGTTCTTCCCAAATGGCATCGACACAGTAGCCACAGTCCGAGCAGTGGTAGAGGTCTTTTAAGTAGTTTGTCAGGTGGGGAAGTTCAGACGCCTTGTCAGTAGCGGTCATATCGGCACTCCTTTTCTTTTTTTACTGTAGTTGGCGAGGCCTGATCTGTAGAAGTGGTTTCACAGCTCCCGGGTTTTAGCGGCCGGGGGCTGTGTTGATGATCGAGGTTATCACGTCAGCGCAACGCGATAATTCTCAGTGGTGTGCCAGTGGCCCCGCGAAACTTGGTTGGCAACATAACTGTGGTGGTCTGGTAGAGTTTTTTCGCTGCCAGTTCATCGGTTTTGGCATTCTCGATAATGTAGATGCCCTGTTTTACCAGCAGGTGTTGATGCACGGGAAAGACGGCTTTGGGATCCTCCCCGGGCACGACTTCCAGCGCCATGTTGTCGGCGCCAACCGCCACGACTTTTTGCGATGCCAGCCACTTGGATGCCGCCAGGCCGATACCCGGACCCGTATGCGCATAGTGCTGCGGCTGCGCCGTGAAGTTCTTGCCCCAGCCGGTATGGATGAAGACGATGGCGCCGGCGGGAATTTTTGTGCCCTGTTTTTTCAGCGCGCCCTGCAGATCGTCGGGGGTAATGGCATAGCCGGCTTCGAGCGACTCCACGCCTTTGTGGGCGGCAACGTCGATCAATATACCTCTGGCGATAAAGGGCGGCGATTTTTCGATGCCATTTATCGTCAGGCCGGAATCGGATTCGCCGTCTGTAATGGGAATACCGTTATAGAATTCCGACGCTATGGTGACGTGCCCCAGGGCATCGATATGTGTGCTGACGTGCGTGGTCATCTCAATACGTTCGAGATAAAAACCGATATCGTTAGTCGCACCCATGTTTTCGCTGAGAAATTTTTCCATGTTTTTGGAGGTGCGCGACATAGTCATCACATAGGGCGTTTGAATCGGTGAGATATGAGGCGCGCCCATTGCGACATCGTGGGACAGCTCGATGATTTCGCCTTTTTCCACCGCTTTGAGCGCGGCTTTGATGGTTTCAGCCGTCATCAGGTTGCCCGCGCCAAGGGTATCTTCTTTCCCCCAGGACCAGTTGTTGCTTCCCAGGTCGACGGCGAGGGCGGTACTGCACCCGAGACTTAGTACTGCAGCACACGCGCCGCGGCGAATTATCGATGTAGTGCGTTGTAATTTTTTTCTCATATCAGGACTCGATCATGTGATTCAGTGAACCGGCGATCCGGTATGTTTGCCAGCGCGCCTGGAGTAGGTCTAAAGCACCAGTGTTACTTGTTTGCCAGCGGGTCTTCAAAGTCGGTTTTGAAACCGAGTTTGCGCATGCCGACCAGGCAGCATTCTTCGTCCTCTTCGATAGAGCCGCCGCTGGCGCCGATCGCACCGATCAGATCGCCATCTTCGTCGTAGATCGGGAAACCCCCGGCCACGATACAAAACCGTTCATCCGTATGCTGCAGGCCGTAACCGAATGCACCCGGCAACATCAGCTCGCGGACCATGCTGGTGGGTCGCTGAAGTGCCGCAGAGGTCCAGGCCTTCTTTTCCGCGATCGGGGGGTTGGCGATACGGCCTTTTTCCGGTCTTAGTACACCGCGCAGATGGCCGCCGAAATCAACTACGGCCACGGTGCTGGCCCGGCCGACGGAACGCGCATAGGCGACACCTTCCTTGAGCAGGGTTTCGACTTCTTCTAACGTGAGCTCTCGCATTTTTTTCTCCTGAAAGCGGGTGGGAATTGCAGATTTTAAATTTCTTTATCTGATGCCGGCGCAAACATAACAAGCCCTAGTTTGGCGAAGATGCAAGGTCTGAAAAACCGGTCTTGCCGGGGACGCCGCGGACAAGCGAGCTGTTGGGCCTCAGTGTATTGGTGATTGAAGTATACATTTTTATTGATATAGTGGTATTCAAATTGGCGGGCTTCCACATAATTAATTTTAATGCGAGAAGGGGTTTGTATGAGCGAAGATAATGTGCACCAGTCTTTCAGCCATCGGGCGCTGGCTAAACTGTCACGTGCTGTGTGCGAAAAGTTTGGCGAAGAGGCCTTGCCCCTGGTCACTGAAGTCTGGCACGACATGGGTCGCAAGGCAGGTACCAGAATTGTCAAAAAGAAAGGTATCAATACCTTCAGAGAAGCTGCGGAAGACCATGTTGAGATGGTCATGGGTTACGGTGACGTATACGAGGTCTGCGAAGTAAGCGACGATACCTATTTTGCCCGCACGCGTCCCGGCACGCCGTGCGAGGTCGGCCTGGAAGACGCCGGAGAGCCTGCATGCCATGCCTGTATGGCGGTGAACAAGGCTCAGCTTGAAACCATCTGCGGTTCACCGGTGGACATGATCATTACGCGCTCCCGTGCGAAGGGCGATAACTCGTGTGAAGTGAAGTATGTGATGTCAGGGCGGGAATAACTGCGCATTCCACTCCATCTCAACACTTGCCGTTTCAGTCCTTCCCGTTGCAATGCGCAAGGACGTCCTGATCGATTACTTATGTCGCCACAAGGTTATAAAGGCTGTCTTCCCGACATTATCAATCAGAGCATTCCGGACAATAACAAACTGCGCTAATCAGGCAGTTCAGGAGTCATCATGAGCTCAACGTCTTCGCAAGGCCCCGGCGTGATCGTTATTGGCAGCGGTTTTGGTGGTGCTGTGTGCGCTGCGCGCCTCGCCGAGGCGGGCCACGCGGTTACTGTGCTCGAGCGGGGTCCGTGGCGGGACACGGTACCGGTGCGCTCGATGGGTATCGAGCGGCGCACGCCGTTTCCGCGGGGCCGGCAATTGTTTACCCGGGCGTTGCGCAGTATCGGTGGCAATCATTTTCCCGGTGGCAAACTTCGGCTCAACAAATATGGCCTGTTCGAGCTGTTTTTCGGCCGCGGTACGCGGATTGTTTGTTCGTCGGGTGTTGGTGGCGGCAGTCATGTCTATTCCGCCTCCCACGTGCGGCCGTTGGTAGAAAACTACTGGCAGGGCCACAACCCGGAGATTTCCGATGCAGTCATGGCGCCCTGCTATGACTCGGTGCTGGCGCGCATGGGTTCGGTGACGCCCACCGCCGAGCTCGGTATTCCCAACACTTCGGCTGCCCGCTTTCGGGATTCGGAACATCTCGAAGCGGCGGCGCCACCGCCGGATCCACGCCTGGGTTATCTTTTACCCAAAGACCCGGCAAATCCGCAAAAAATTACTGATGCCAACGGTATTGAACGTTGCGAAGTCGATTACAACGCCAATGACGAAGGCTTCCTGGGCTCACCCGGCGGCGGCAAGACGACACTGGACTTTGCTTACCTGGCGCCCGCGATGCAGCAGGCCGGATTAGCGGTCAGGGATCTGTGCGAAGTGACGGCAGTGATCCGGCAATACTACGGCGCCGCACGCTACCGGGTTGAGTACATCGATCACCATAGTGGTGGTAAAGCAGCGCTAGAGACAGACCACGTCATTCTGGCCGCGGGCACGCTCAATACCTTGCGCATCCTGTTTCACAGCCGCGACAAGCTGGGTGCGCTGGCGGGTATGCCGCAGCTCGGACTCCGCTACGGCACTAACGGTGATTACCTGGGTTACTGGGATTACAACGAGCCGGGGCTCGACCAGACCCGCGGTTTGCCCACCACCGGCGGTGTAAAACTCAAAGGCGACGACAATTCGCCAATGATTGGTGGTGGCGGATTTCCGTCCGTCGACAGTTATCCGCTGCCAAAAAGATTGCGAGAGCGTATCAAGCGCGGGGCTTTTATCGCCGGGTTGGGCGAAGACATCATGAACGGCCGGGTCAGTATGCGGGCCGGTAAGCTCAGGGTGACTTACCCGTTTAGCCTCAGCTCGATTTTTGCGCGCACGCAGGCGGTCTTTGACGAAATCGGAAAACGTACCGGCCGCAAAATCTACGCCTACAAGACGCCGCTTACCGTCCACCCCACGGGGGGTGCCTGTCTCGGCAGCAGCGTCGAAGATGGCGTTATCGGCGCCAACGGTGAGATCTTTGACAATCCCGGCTTGTACGTCGCCGATGCGGCCGCGCTGCCGCGCTCGCCGGGTGGGCCGCCCTCAATCACGATTGCCGCCTGGGCGGAGCACATTGCCAGTCAGTTTCCCAAAAAAACCTAGGACCTGTTTACGCGTCGCTGTTCGTGCGGCGCTTGGCGGTAAGACACCGGTGCAACACCCTACAGGCCGGTTAGAGATTCCGGCGTCACGATCAGCACCAGGCCCAGGGCCATCAGCGACAGACCCACGAGTTTGCCCACGATGGGGCCGTGGCGGAGAACTTTTTCCAGAAAAATCACTACCGATAATACCGCCATCCAGATCAGGTTCATGGTGCCGACCACGAATAGCACAGCCATCAGACTCCAGCAGCAACCCAGGCAATAGGCACCGTGGTGGAGGCCCATGCGAAATGCGCCCCAGTGCCCATCCTGCCAGTGGTTGAGCAGAAAACCCAGAGGTGAGCGACACTTCGACAAACACAAATCTTTCAGTGGCGTCATCTGGTAGAGTCCGGCGGCGATCAGGGTGGCGCCGCCTATGGTCATGCCTCTGGCGTTCAGCACCGGGAAAAACTCGGGCAGGGTTTGAATAGCCATGTCCCCGGCGTAAGCCGCAGACCCGGTCAGTGTCCACAAAACCGCGTAACCGGCGACGAAAATCCAGGCCGCAGCAAAAGGCTGGCGCTCCTGAGGCTGTTGTCGCGATACTGTGGAGAATAATGCCGCCATCGGCGCCAGCGCCGGAAACATCATCGCCACCATCATTACCCCCCAGAGCGCAACGTAAAGGGCCGCACTTGCCGGCGTAAAGGGCTGACCCATGGTCATGCTCATGGTGATCAGGCCCAGACCCATGCCGTGGCTCTGCTGAACGGTGATGACCCACGCCAGCAGGGATACCAGCACCAGAGCGATCACGATGATCAATTTATCGCGCTGCGCGGAAAGCATCGGGCAAAAAGCCGGCCGGGCCCAGACTCAGGCGAGAGATAAAGCGCGGATGAGTCGTAACTTCAGAAATTAGTTGTGCCAGCTGAACGGTGCGAAATGGCCATTGGTTTCGCTGACATCCCAGGCCAGGTTGTAGTCCTTGTAGTTATATGCATTGGAGCAGGCCAGCGACAGCTGAGAGGTAACGGGGTGAGCCGCGTTGGTGACCCACAATGGGTCGCTGCCATCGCGTCCGGTGACCGCCTCGATATCGATAGTCATCACATTGGGGATGGCGAGCTGGCGCTTGTTGCCTTCCATGATGAATTCGATGGGAACGGACTTCACGCCAAGGAAATTGCTAATCAGTCCCGAGATCATGGCCATGGGACCGCCAGCCTGGCCTGAGAAAATGTCGGTGAGCGCATCCGCCTGATCTTTTGAAGCGCTGTCGTCGATATACAGCGCCGCGGTCCAGTTGCCATCGCGCATCTTGCCGGGGCCGGGAAAGGAAATCATGACGGCGGATTTGAGTCCGTCAAGGCTGATATCCCCGTAGTGGCCGGTGCTGACCTGAAAAGCCATGGCGGCGTCGCAACGCCCTCGCGGTGGCACGTTTTGCACCAGGCAGGCACAAACAACATCGCAATTACAGGATTCAAAGTATTCGCCTTCTATGTTCCATTGTGCAGTCATAGTGGTCCCGCCTGTGTCAGTTTTCGCAAACTAATGTCGGCCGCGACTAGCGCGGGGTGATCGATCCGAATAACTCAAGGATAGGCGGCCTTCCGGGTAAAAGCCATGGCTAAAACTGAATGCATGGGTCGTTGTTGTATTTGTTGCCTAGGGATGTTTCGGGGAAGTAAAGGTCTTTGCGGATAAGTTTTTTCGCACCGGTATTGCGGATGTGTGCAGACCATGACCGGGCTTGCGTGCCGTGTTAGATTATTGCGCCGGTCCAGGGGCTGGGATTTCGAACAACTGTTGAGGAGTAGAAGAGATGGCGGGACGCGTCCAGGATAAAGTGTGTTTGGTGACAGGTGGCGGCCTCGGTATGGGTCGGGAGCATGCGTTGTTACTTGCGGAAGAGGGTGGCCGTATCGTCCTGACGGATATCGATGAAGCGGCCGGACAGAAAACCGTGGAGGATGTCAACGCGGCTGGCGGAGAAGCGGTCTTCATCAAGCAGGACGTGGCCGCTGAGGCCGAATGGAAAACGGTGGTGGCCACTGCAGTCGAACATTTTGGCAAGGTCGACGTGTTGGTCAACAATGCCGGCGTTCTGCGACTCAAAACAATTCAGGAAACCACCGCTGAAGACTGGGATTTCATCAATGACATCAACACCAAGGGCCTGTTTTTCGGGGTGAAGCACATCCTCCCTGCCATGGAAAAAGCCGGTGGTGGTTCTATTATCAATATATCGTCCATTTACGGTATAGCCGGTGCACCGAGTGCCGCCGCTTATCAGGCTTCCAAGGGTGCCGTGCGCGTCTTCACCAAGTCGGCGGCAGTGGAATATGCAGCGTTCAATATTCGCGTCAATTCTGTGCATCCGGGAGTTATCGCGACGGCGATGACGGCAGATGTCATCGCCGATGACGAAGCCACACAGGCGCTTCTGGGCAGCGCCATCATACGCCGCCCGGCGCAACCCAAGGAGGTGTCCTGGGGTGTGCTCTTTCTGGCAAGCGACGAGTCGTCCTACATGACGGGCTCCGAACTGGTCATCGATGGCGGGTATACCGCAACCTGAGCCGAACGGGGATAAACTCGCGATAATGCTGGAGAAATCGACATGAATGAGCAAAGAGTCATCGAAACCGTAGACGGCCATATACTCGTTATCTCTATGGTCCGGCATGCCAAGCGCAATGCCATCGATGGCGAGATGACTCTGGCGCTCGATGCAGCGCTGAACCGCCTCGAGGACGAGCCAGACCTGTGGGCGGCGGTGATTACCGGCGGGCCGGATATGTTTTGCGCCGGCACTGACATGGCGGCCACATCGGGTACGCCCACTGAGCGCGGGGGTATATATGGTGTTGTCGGCCGAACCCGTACCAAGCCGCTTATCGCCGCAGTCGAGGGCGTGGCCTTTGGCGGTGGTTTTGAGGTGGTCATGGCCTGTGACATGGTCGTGGCCGCTAAAAATGCCCGCTTCGGACTGCCCGAGGTTAAGCGGGGTCTGATCCCCAGTAGCGGGGCCATTTTCCGTGCCAGCCGCGTGCTACCGCTCAACGTTGCCAAACAGGTCATGCTCACCGGAGAAGAGCTGTCGCCATCGGATGGCTTCCGCCTGGGGCTGGTCAACCAGATTACCGAGCCCGGACAGGCACTCGATCGGGCCCTCGACATGGCCCGGCAGATCATTGCCAATTCTCCGGTCGCGGTGCAACAGTCGCTGCAGGCGATTGACGCCTTGACTTCCGCCAATGACGAGTTGGGATGGGCGCTGACAAAAAAAGCGCGTGATGTCATTAACGCATCTGAAGATGCCAAAGAGGGCGTCGCGGCGTTCTTTGAAAAGCGGCCACCGCAATGGAAGGGACGTTGAGCGGCCTTTGCCGCGGCAAAAGTCAGGGATAAATTTCGAATAACAGGATCTTTATAACGGCAATTTTAGACTGAGGAAAACCCGATGGGATACACAGTATCTGAGTATGTTGACGACCTGCATAGCCTGCGCGATCAACAGCTGGATGACGCGGCGATGATGGCAGCGGTAAAACCGCTGGCTAAAAAACTCGCTGAAGACGGCAGCTGGTTTGACGAAAAAATGATGGCCATTAACACCGACATGGGTGTAGGCATATCGCTATTGCACGAAGAGGACGATCACAGCCTGACTGTGATATCAGTAGCGTGGAGCAAGGACAATCTCGATGTGCCACCCCATGATCACGGTACCTGGGCCGTGGTCGCGGGTGTCAAAGGCCTCGAGCGCAATATACTGTGGCAGCGTCAGGACGATGGTAGTCACGAAGCGCCGGATTATGCAGAGGTGGCACCAGTGAGTCATGCCGACATCACCCTAGGCGATGTCATTGCAATGAGTCCGACGGACATTCATACGGTGGAAAATGTGGGCGAGGGCGTCAGTCTGTCGCTACATACCTACGGTAAAAACCCAAACACCACCGACCGTTTTCAGTACGATACTAAAACCAATCGCGCCAAGGCCCTGAAAGTAGATTTCAAATCAATGGACTAGGTTTTGGTAACGAGATAAAACCACCGCTCGTTCTAGGACTGGTGGTTTTTTAGCTGGAATTTATTTCCTGAAACAGTGGTTCCTGCGCGCCCCGTATTTTGCCCTGTTTTCGATGCCGCCACTGAGTAAAACGCAAGCTTTATTATATCTGGCATCCGATACAGGTGCGCTTCTTCGAATCGGAGTGCGGACGCCAACTTTGATCTACTTTGCTATGCTGCGATCAGCTCAAACGTGCCCGGAAGTTTGTATGTGAGGTGCGTTGTCTAGATAGAACTCAAAGAAATCACCAAGAATCAGGGGTCCCGCCATGCTCAACAAATTCGACGACTATCCCATCCACCAGACTGCCGAGCCGCTGGCCATGCCAGCCACCAGCGATGTCAATTTTTATGACCGTACCTGGTTTAACGGTTACGCCAAAGACGGCAGCTGGTATTTTGGCCTTGGCCTGGCGGTTTATCCCCATTTGGGCATCCTTGATTGTGCCTTCAGCGTGGTGGAAAA
>DJFY01000026.1:91686-95336 GCA_002431545.1 Cellvibrionales bacterium UBA5860
CCGTTCCGCTTCGAGGTTGTCGAACCCATGCGCATCAACCGATTGGTGCTGGACGACAACAAGACCGGTATCAGCTGCGATTTAACCTTCTCCACCCTCACCGCCGGTATTGAAGAGGCCCGCCAGACCATCTGGAGCGGCACCCGTCGCGTAATGGACGCTACCCGCTTTGACCAGTTTGGCCACTGGGAAGGTGAAATCCGTTATCCGGATGGCGATATCCAGGTCAAACCAGAGCTATGCCACGGTACCAAGGATCGCTCCTGGGGCGTACGTAATTTCGGCAAGTCCGCCCACGCTGGCGCGCCTCAGCCACCTTCCTCGTTATTTTTTATCTGGGCGCCCCTGTTCTGGGAAGACCACATTTCCCATGCGCTTTCCTTCGAAGGCCCCAGTGGCGAGGCCCTGGCTCGCGAGGCTTTGACTGCGCCCCTCTATAAATCTACCGATGAAGTCCCCGAAAGCGATGCCCAGGGCATTGAGCACATGGCTGCAGTGGCCCATCGCCTGCAATATCAGGCCAATACCCGTCGCATCTCATACGCCGAGGTCGATTTGACCGATTTGAAGGGCAACGTACGTACCATTGCCTTCGAGCCGATCCTGCGTTTTCACATGAAGGGCCTGGGTTATTTCCACCCTACCTGGTGTCAGGGCGTCTGGCAGGGCGAAATGGAAATTGGTGGCGAAGTATTTGACCCCCTCGCGTTGGATCTCACCGATGCCCATAACCTACACATGCAGCAGGTGGTTCGCGTTAGCGACGGTACGCGACAGGGAATGGGCGTACTCGAGCATCTTTGTGTTGGCCCCTACGAGCCCTATGGCTTTACCGATTTCTTTTCCGGGGTATCTTTATAGGTGATGGACGAAAGGCGTTTAGCAATCGCATTTGCTAAAGGCACTTAGTTAAGGCCTTTACTCTAAAAGCGTTTACTTTCATAGGTGGGCTCACCAATTGGAAGGCCTGTTGCAGCCAACACAACGCAATGTGTCCGGCACATTTGTTGCGTTCCGTTGTCCAATATTCGGCGCAGGTCTCCATCTCATTTAATTCGTCACACGCAAAGTCTTCCCCGTGGAGCGTCTTGAGTTAACAGTGAATGAAGGCGATGGGGCTGCGCTTTCGCCGTCAGGTGTGGCCTGCTTGTTATTGCTGCATCGGTAGCGCTTAGCTGATCTTCAGGTATTTATTCCAATTTCCTCAAGGAGTGATTTATGAGTGCCTATCAAATCGGTGTCATCGTTGGCAGTCTCCGCCTGGAATCGATTAACCGTAAACTTGCGGACGCCTTGATCAAACTCGCACCGTCCGAGCTGTCATTCAAAGACATCGCGATCGACAAGTTACCACTGTATAACCAGGATGATGACAACAACCAGGCGGCGTCGGTCAAGGCGATGAAGGCAGCCATCCGGGCGTGCGATGGCTTGCTGTTTGTCACGCCCGAATATAATCGCTCGCTACCCGGCGTGTTAAAAAATGCTCTCGACCATGGTTCGCGGCCCTATGGGCAGAGCGCCTGGGCAGGTAAGCCTGCCGGCATTGTCGGGGCCTCCCTGGGCGCGATGGGTTCGGCATTGGCTCAGCAACACCTGCGTAATATCCTCTCGTGCCTTAACGTCCCGGTCATGTGCCAGCCCGAAGTGTACGTGCACGTCGACCAAGACTTTTTTGAGGAATCTGGCGACATAGACGCGAATCGCCGGGACTTTTTTAAAACCTGGATGCAAGCGTTTACTCAATGGATCGAGCAGCATGCCGTGGAAAAAGCTTAGGGCTCGCCAATACTCATTGGCTTACGTTTGCTTATAGCTCATTTGGCGTGACCAATTGATGTGCCTCGCGCTTTGATTGGAATTTTTGTAGCTGTTAAAGATGCTGTGTAATTAGCGTTTACGGACCTATTTCCCGGATTTTTTCCGCTATAGGGCTGAGTTCGCGCTCAAACGGAGTGTAGGCTATGCTCGCTACCAGCGTGCATGTGAACCTCTGACGTCTATATGGACAAACGGACCGTGACTTGCGGTGCTGCCGTAGGGCGATAGGCCACCGATAAAAGGTTTGTAGTCCTCCCGCTCGGCTAGTGACTCAATAAATTTGGCAAGCCAGTGGGCGTCCGCTTTGTCGATATGACCATCGTTATTGAGATCGTCCATCACGCCGTCACGCGGATTCTGGTCGACGAATATGTCGGCTGCTCCCCCCCAGGTATGCCGGCTGTACCGGCCATTGCCAATGTGCGCATTATAGGCGGGTGTCCGATAACCACTCATGACATGGAAATTGCTGATTGGATAACCTGCTTCGTTCAAGCGGTCAAGCAGGTACTCCAACTTCAACAGCAAGCGCGGTCTAAGCAACAGGTACTTGGGGAAATTCGATTCCTGCTTACATAAAAACTGCGCTAGTTGAAAGCGTGGCGATACCTGCAAGACAAGGTGTTCGGGCATGACTTCAATGAAACCTTCCGGGCGGTTATAGATAGACAGGCCTCGTAGGGGGCGGGCCGGATAATTGCCAATGCGATAACCGTTCAGTCGACCGTTTCTGATCTTCGCCGCGGGCACCTCAACCGCAATATTGACAGTCAATTCTGCTTGTCCCGGGCCGACGATGGCCAAGCGATAATGGTTCGGCTTGCTGGGGGCGATCCAGCGCCATTTCCCTGCGGATAACTCGTCTAGCATTTTGTCGTCAACGACGGCGCGATAGCGGCCGGAAGGACCGGATACGACGCGGACATCAAAGGGTGTCCCGGCAGTGACGGTCGCGAAATTGGTGACTCTGTTGCTTCGAACATCAAGGTAAGCAATCTCGAAGTCTGTTTGCGCAGCTTTCAGGATAGGCGTGGTACCGCGTACGTCTGTAGCAGCACCGACCATAAGCAATGCCGCGATAGCAATCAGGTATCGCATCCTCATCCTCCGTCAGCCAGGCGCAGGGCGCTGTCGAGGCGTTCGTCCCGCGCGTAGATATCGCGAAGAAACCGTGCTGTCCCGTTTGTTTCCACCCAAGCGGTCCAGTAGAGCAGATGCACCGGTACCGGTTGTTTGAGATGCACCACCTGTTCTCTCCCGCGGGAAAACGCCGCTTCAAGGCTGTCCTGTGTCCAGTTGGGGTCGTCCTTGAGCAGGGCTAGTGCGAGGGCGACTGGTTGCTCGACACGGATACAGCCGGAACTGAAAGCCCGTTCAGTCCTGGCGAAAAGAGACTTGGTCGGGGTGTCGTGCAGGTAGACATCGAACTTGTTGGGGAACATGAATTTGATACGGCCGAGGGCGTTTTCCGGCCCGGGTTGTTGTCGCAGGCGATAGGGAAACTGTTCGGGAGACAGAGTTGACCAGTCTATTATCGCCGGATCGATGGGGCTGGCATCCGGGCCCCAGCCCCTGTAAACCTCGTAACCCTGGCGGCTCAGTACGCTGGGATCTTTTTTCAACAGGGGTAGTTTGTCCTGAACTGCGATCTTGTGGGGCACATTCCATGAAGGGTTCAAGACCAGGTAGGTCATTGGTGCACTCATCACCGGTGAACGTCGGGCCTCTCGTCCAACAATAACCGACATCGTGAGCTCTGTTTCGCCATTGTTGATCAAGCGCAGATCAAAACCGGCTACATTCACCCGCAAATGACGCACACCCAAATC
>DJFY01000026.1:95602-104563 GCA_002431545.1 Cellvibrionales bacterium UBA5860
TCCAATGTACTGCGCCCGGCAATGCCGTCGGTCTGTAGCCCATTGTCCCGCTGAAAGGCCAGCACTGCGTTGTAAGTTGCCACGTCATAGTCGTCATTGGCAATAGTATTCAGGTAACCGAGCGCGAGCAGAGCCTGTTCCAGATAAGTTACCCGTTCACCGCGACTGTTCAGTGTCATCTTCTCGCCCGGCGGCACCGGGGACCAGTCCACAGCCGGTTCGTTGAGGACGTGGTGCAGCTCGGCCTGTAACGCGGTGTACTCCGGATGGGGTGGCGTTAAATCCTCAAGTGCGGTGCGGGGACCTTCGGTAACTGCCTTCTCGATCAGTGCTGGTAAATCGTGAATCCGGTGATAGGCCTGCCAGAGCGGATCGAGTTCTGCTGGGTCAACACGTCCTGCGGCAAGATCCGCTGCGTGTAGTAAAAAGCCGTCGGTGAGCAATAACTCGAGATCTACCTGCTGCTTCGGGCGGAGTGCGGCCACATTGTTATCTGCAAGTATGCGCAGGGTCGCCAGACGATATCTTGCTGGCGAAATACCATGATTATGCGCCGCTGCCAGCGCCTCGAGCAGTTCTGCGCCCTGCTCATTCAGGCCCTCGGCGTCGACCCAGAGAGGTTCAAACGCTCGATTATGGTAAACCTTGGTCAGGCTGAAAAGGGTACGGACTGCGCCGCCCACTACCAGTAATTCTCCCCCGGGAGAGCTGGTGACGATGTGATTGCGCAGGGCGTTGCGGAAGGCCTCATAAGAAGCATTGCTGTCTCCCGATGCGGACGACGAAAGCAAAATCCAGAAGTAGAACATCGTTACCACTGTCCGAAAATGGCAACGGTTTTTCGTAGGGAAGTGGCCGTAAGCGGCGTGGTATCGAGACATGCTTGTAGTTTGTGCGTATGGGAATAGGTGGGGGTGAGGCTGCGCCAGGGCAGGAAGCTTCGACAACGGAATTGACACATAGTTGCTGTTTCAAGACATATAACCAGCCTGCCGACGACAGGCTGTGACCGGGGGTGAAGGGTGGACCAGGCTTAATGTTTGGGGTTACACCAGAGATCCTTAATGGGTGTGTTTCCGCCCGATGGAGGCTGAGTCAAGACCCCGGGCCCTAATCTCACTGCGTTGCGACAGGCAAGATCGGTTTCTATAAAATTAGGTTTTTATGCTGATTACGGAAAATTAGGGGAGTGGAAGAATTCGATCCAACATGGCTGTTGCTTAAGAGTGACGATTTGGGGATTATCAATCGTAGGCCTAAGCTCTCTGCCTGAAATCGCTAGCTTGCGGTGTGTGCTCTGGGTCAGCAGTTAGTCATGTATTGTTGCGCCGTTAAGTAGTTTGTCGTCAAAAATAAATCGTAAGGAACCGCCTCTTGAGATTGCTCTCGGACCTGTTTAGGAAGCTTTTCGTTCGACTGATTATCCTGCTGTTGGCAGCTATTACTCTGATTGCTTTGGAGGCGCGAGAGAGAAACCTCGATAAAATTGAGAAAGAGAAACTTCGAATAGAAGAAAAAATCAGCGATATAGATAAACGGATCAAGCAGAAGGAGCATCATCTTGCGACTAAAGCCGAGCAACAACGAAAGCTCAGGCGCAAGATCTCTGCCGAGAGAAATACCGCCGCAAGAAGCCTGAAAGCACTCGAGAAAAGCCGCAACGCCAAAAGAATACGGGACAAACTGCCGCCGTGGAAAGCGATTGAACATTTGCACACGGTTATAGAGAGCAATATCGAGGCCGCGGCGTTGTCGGTTAAACATGCCGAGGAAACGCTGAGAATCGTTCATACCAACAGGGAGATAGCCGAGCACACTGTAGAGAAAAGCCGACTCTATAACGAATTGGCCCTGGTCGAGGCCGATACCTCCATGGACTACCTGCTCAAGCAGGACAGTTTTTTAGCTCTGTTAAGCCGCAGTGACAGGCTATTGCTTCTGGCTCTTTTTTACGCGTTTTTCTTTGGGCCGATGACGATTAAATCCCTGAATTATTTTGTCTTTGCACCCCTCGCCAGGAAAGCGCCACCGATTGTAGTTAACACAGAGGCTGATGATCGGCTTGAAAGGATCAGCTATGGCTCCCCGGAAAATGAATTTGAAGTGCAGCTAGCCAAAGGTGAAAGTCTGGTAGTCCGGCCCGGCTGGTACAGTCTCAATAGCGAAGGTAGTACGCGGGCCCGATTTTTCTGGGACAGAAGCGCACCCTTTGCGTCCTACGCCATGGGTCTTTTCAATATGACCGAATTCAAGCGGGACAGTGATGCGAGCAGAATCATACGCATCGGTTGCGAGGAAGACCCCACCCAGAACATATTCCCCGTTCATCTGGACGAACATCCCGGTTACGTTGTTCGCCAGGGCCATGTGGTCGCTACTTCGGGAGAGGCCCTGGCAATGGCGAAAAAATGGCGACTTTGGGACTGGAAAAGCTGGCTCTTCGGCAATATTCGCTACGTTTATTTTACCGGTACAGGCACCGTTTATATCAGCGGCCACGGCAATATCGCTGATAACGAAACCACTGCAAACAGTCGCATCAAAGAGCAACACGTAATCGGCTTCGATACCCGAAGTCCGATTAAAATGATGAGGACAGAGACCTTCGCCAACTACTGGCTAAACCACAAGCCGCTATACGATATTCACTTCCCGGAGCAGGGGCGCTACCTGCAACAGCAATCATATGGTCAGCGGGACGACAAAATATTCAGAAGCCTGTTTGAAGATATTATGGGGGCGATAGGGAAGTTACTCGGCTTTTAAAGGGTTGGAGACCAGCTGAGTTAAAGTGTTTGATAGGTTGATATTTGAGAAAACATAAGGGGGTTTGCGGAACATTAGCGTCAAAATCCGATATTGTGCATCTGCGCCCAGTTTCAACCGACGTTATTGTTCTAGCGCTATACCCGTGGTTCGCTCTCAGTTATTCTCACACCGGGAAAAATATCGTGATTAATCGCTAAAGTATTTTTGGCAAAGTAAAGGAAGCATCTCGCATGAAAAAGGTATTGGCATTTGGAGTGATAGGTTTGATCGGTCTCTGGATTGTCGGGGTCTTCATCTCCGGTCGGGCGGCTGCCAATAAAGTGGATGAACAAATTGCCGAACTCAACAGCGATCTCGCTGATCGCTCAATTCCGGTGTCTGTGTCCAAACAATCCTACGAATCCGGGTTTTTTTCCAGTGATTCCCGTATTCAAGTGACGATGGATTACAAGGATAAAAGGCCGGTGCTCATTGAAGTAGACCTCGACATATACCACGGCCCCATCATGTTGCCGCCTGATGGCCCGAAGCTCGGTGCTTACTATATTGGGTTTACGCCGGATATTGCAGCCGCACTAAGCGAGGCAGGTAAGAATGACGAGTTTCTAAACGGCTTTGCCGGACGAGACCCTTTGACTGGCGGTGTTCTGATGGGTTTCTGGGGCGGGCAAACTATTGATCTGGCACTGGCGCCCTTTGAGTTTTCCGAGGATGGTAGCTCCTTTTCGCTCGAAAACGGCATTGTCGGCTCATTCAGTACCGATGGCCAGTTCTCCACCCTCGCTGGTAACGTTGAATTTGGTGCGCTGTCGTTTGGCGACGAATCCGAGGCGGCTACTTTCTATATTGCCGCATCGAGCCTGACGGCGGACATCACGGAAATCCACGCGGGGAGTATGTTAACCGGCGAACTTGCCTACAGGCTGGATAGGGCGGTGATTAAAGCGGAAGGTGCTGAGCATCGTATCGAAGATGTTTTCATACGCGCCCTTAGCGATAAAAACGAGAGCGGTATATACGGGAATGCGGAAATAGTAGCCGGTTCCATATCCTCTTCGGACCAGAGTTTTAAATCTATGTTTAACGGACCATTAACTGCACGCTTGCACATGGATTATGAAGGGCTAGATGAGCCGGCGTTTCGAGAGTATATGGTTGTAAACCAAAGGATGAATCAGGGTGTCTATACTGCTTTTCTCGGGGGTGGCGATACGTCTCGTCTAACAGAATTGTATGAAGAGGAAATGCAGAACGTTTTGCACGCGACGGCGGGTTTGATCAAAAAAGGCTTTAAGTTTGATTATGGTATTTCCGTTGGCGGGGGGGACGCGAGTTCCGGTTTCAAATTGTCGGCCGATTGGGTAGACGATCAGGATTTAGTGCACAAAGAGACTCTGCGACAAGCGCTTGCCGGGATTCAGGCAAAATTGAATGTGACTATCGACAAGGCATTTTTAAGTGGCGACGGTCAAATAATGCAAATACCGGTGGGCATGGGATATGCCGTGGAAACTCCCACGGGTTTTGCAAGTGAGGCCGAATTTAATCGCGGTGAATTGTCGCTAAATGGTCAGGCGATTCCTTATACGCAAATGCTGGGCAGTGCGCTTGATCAAGAACTGCCGTGGCGCGAGCGGTAGTGCCAAAGTCTGCCGAGCGCTCAGGTGCGTGATTGCAGGAGCTGACCCGTGTGGCGAGGACTCTTAGTGGGTTGGTCTACGTCTTTGTGTCGTCTTCCTGATCAAGCTTTTCGCCGCGTAATCGCTTGCGATACCTGGCTTTGGCAAGTGCTTGCATGTCCTCTACCTTATCGCTTTCGTCAACGATTTCACGGCCGAGGAGGGTTTCGATGGCGTCTTCCAGCGTAACCACGCCGGAGTTTTGACCGAACTCGTCTTCCACCAGAAATAAATGGGCGCGATGCTTAATAAACAGGTCGAGCAATTGCTGGATAGGTAGTTTTTCGGAGACGCGTACGATGGGCCGAACATGCTTCTCGACGCGTTCGTCACCATGCCCGGCGCGTTCTGCCAGAAACAGATCGCGCTTAATAACTTTGCCGATGACGTCGTCGGTGCTGTCGCCATAGACGGGCATGCGGCTGAATTGCCGGGTGCGCGGGTGGTCCAGGGCCTCGCTGACTGTCATATCCCGGCTCAGCATGTGCACCACGCTCCGGGGTGTGAGCACGTCTTCTGTGAGCACCTCCCGAAGACTAAGAATATTTGCCAGGTATTCACTTTCGTCGGAGAAGAGGGCGCCTTCCCGGTGGCCCAATGAGGCCAGGGCGATAATTTCCTCCCGGGTGATTTCGTCGCCTTCTTTCTCACTGAATAGCCTGGTCAACCGCGTCGATATCCAGACCAGCGGATAAACTACCTTGACCAGCCAGACAATAATAAACGCAGCAGGGATGGCGAGCTGGCGCCAAAAGGTCGCGCCGAGGGTTTTCGGGATGATTTCCGAAAAATACAGAATGACCAACGTCAGCAGCACCGCGATCAGGGTTTCCCATTCCGCGCCAAATATCTGAACCGCCTGCGAGCCGACACCGGCGGCACCCATGGTATGGGCGAAGGTGTTGAGAATAAGAATGCTCGACAGAGACTCGTCCAAGCGATCGCGGACTTTATAGATCTGCTTGCCGGCCTGTGGCTTATCCGACACGGTTTGTTCCACAAAGCTGGGATTGATGGACAGCAGCACTGCTTCGAGGATCGAACAGAGAAACGAAACGCCAATAGCGATGGCGAGATAAGTAAACAATAAGGTCATGGGTGGACTACATCTGGTGGTTTCTCGCCACGTATAGCAATAGCTTGAGTTTGTAATTCAACCCGTCCAGTTTAACCTATCTGTTAAGTCAGTCGTGAGGCCGCTTGTAAAGAGGCTGTATGAGAGCAATTGAATATAACCAATACGGACCACCCAGTGTGCTCCACCTTACGGAAGCGCCGAAACCTTTTCCCAGGGACAATGAAATCCTGATTAAGATACGAGCGACGACCGTCACAGCGGGTGATTGTAGACTGCGGGCACTGAATGTGCCTTTTGGCTTTCGCACCCTATTACGATTATTTTTGGGCTTTTCACGCCCCCGGCGCAGAGTTTTGGGGATGGAGCTTGCTGGTGATATCGAATCGGTCGGTAAAGCCGTCAGCAAATTCAAGCCCGGTGATTCGGTTTTTGCCTATTCAGGAATCGGGATGGGTTGTTATGCCGAATACAAATGCATGTCGGAAGACGAAGCTGTCGTACTTAAACCGCCGAATCTAAGCTATCAAGAGGCCGCTGCTTTATCCTACGGCGGCACAACCGCTTTGAACTTCCTTAACCGGGCGCAAATTAAAAGCGGAGAAACAATTCTGATCAATGGCGCGTCGGGAGCCGTCGGTAGTGCTGCGGTCGAAATTGCCAAACACTTTGGTGCTGAGGTCACCGGCGTCTGTAGCACGGTGAATTTGGCGTGGGTGCAGTCATTGGGTGCCGACCATGTTATCGACTATACGAAAGAAGACTTCACAGGTAACGGTAAAAAATATGACATTATTTTTGATGCAGTCGGTTCCGCACCCTACTCGCGCAGCAAAACCTCGCTAGAGGAGAATGGTCGGTTTCTCATGGTGAACGGCGGGTTATTAGAGATGTTGCTGATACCGTGGATTACTCTGACCAGTCGGAGGAAAATTATCGGTGGTGCTGCAGCCAACAAGGTCGACGATTTACGCTATCTCGCAAAATTGGCAAAGGCGGGTGAATTCAAGCCGGCTATAGACCGATGCTATCCCCTGGAGGACATCGCCGAGGCTCACGCCTACGTGGATACCGGCCGCAAAAAGGGCAATATCGTTGTCACGCTCGAAAAAGTCCTTTAATCGAGCCTGGCACGAAAGAGTCAGAAAACCTGACAACCAGAGATAACCTAAAAGTCAGAGCGATTTATTTTCAACTTAGGTACGTGACGCTCGCGGTTTTCTTTGTAACGCCGGCGCCAATCAACAGCGGACTATTGATAACAAACTTCGGGCTATTTTTTTATTAATTGAAACTGCGCGCCATTTCCGACATGCAGGGAAAGGATTTTCGGCACCGGGAAATTGTTCTGGCAGGCCGAGCTGGGCTTTGCGGTGGTCGGCGATAAAGTGAAGGTGCTTCTCCATCATCGCGCCTCCCAAGTCCGGAACACTTCAGGGCATCGAGTAGTGGGCGCCGGGGGTTTCCAGATTAGCTAAACGCCAAAAGGCCAACATTCGCCTCGAGCCGCCGAAACTACCGCGGCGGCGCACAGCTTACTTCTCTTCGACTAGACACTGAACAATGTATCGGCTCATCTTCTCTCTGCCGAAGGTCTGATCAAGAACAACGGAAAAGTCTTCAGGGCCCGGCGGCTTCGAATCGCCTAGTAGTTGGAATCGTCGCGTATTGATATTCCGCTCAAGCGCTTGCAGCGTCGCATCGCTTTCCTCCGCAACCAGCTTGGCCGCCAAACAGGTACAGCCCGTCTCCGCCTTTGCTTGATTCATCTGGAAATACGTTGCCAGCAGACTGTCCTTGCATAAATCCGTATAGAAGGTCCGGCGCATTTTAGCGTGGCCTTCTCTAAGCTTTTTACTGATATCCGGCTGTACTGTCTCCAGCGTCTGCTGTTTTTGTGGCGTCCGTGCTGCGGGCACGATCGTTTGTAACTCTTCCGGCCAACGCGCGAGCGGCGCTGAGTAACGCGGCTTTATGATGAATTTCGGGACGGGCGCATATTCCCCCGGCTTCGAATAGAACGACATGCGCAATGGGTACGTTCCGCTTGCACATGGCGGGCTTGTTGCCGAGAGCACAGATGAGAGCGAGCCTTTGCGGTTGATCGACCCACTTTGCGGCACACAGAGAATCGAGGGCGCGCGCTTATTCCCGTTCGCTGGCTCTGCTTCTTCAGGAACATAGACCGGATTGCCGACTCCGCCTTCCCAGAGCGTATGGGTAAAACCGATGGCTATGCCCTGATAGACGGACGTATTGACGTCGTCGCATTGTCCTTTGCGGATCGTATGCCAGCCCGAAAGCTGGGCCCGATCACCCTGGCCGAGATTCCAGCGTGTTCTCAGTACAACGTAATTCAGGTCGACATCACCACGGTTACAAACATTCACCCAGTGATATTCATTCGATTGGGCAGAAGCGCTTTGGATGGTTATCGGTAAGGTGGCCACAAAGCAGGACAAAGCGCCGATGCTGACCAGCAGGCCACGCATCATCTGTCTTGTTCGCCATCAGGCAGGGACGCTGCCCCAATCGACTGATACAAATCGAAAAGCGCCTGATGGGCTTTTTCGGCTAGCGTCGACCAGTGCTCATTCTTTTGAATTGCTGGATGTTCCAGCAACTCGGTATCCACGCTCCGCATCAGGAACGAGGTCATATGCAAGACTTCATGCGTAAGAAGCGGATCAGTCGTTTTTATCGGTGTCTTCGTGTTCGTCATCAGTATTGCTAGCGTTTTGTTGATCTGAATTTTGTATGCTTGTCAGTGTGCATGCCATGGGCGCACTCCCGTCAGGGTTTTTGCCGATGGGCAACTCAAAACACCCGCTCGGCCAGTCCACGGCCTCAGGCGCAGGCTGATTGTTCGACGAACATGCGCCTAGGAGCAATACGACAAGAATGCCAAGCAATCGTGATGTCACTTCTTGGCGGCCTTTATAATCGATCTTTTAGGATCAGATGTTTAGCGGCGCAGATATTCGTCTCCTGTTTGAGGAACTCGCTTTTGATCGCGGCAATGTCTTGCGGTTTTAAGTTCGAGTTGTTCAGCGCAAAGGCAACTTGCCTGATTCTGCCATCTTGTCTGCTGAATGCAGCCGTATATCCGGCAGCGTCAAGCTTTTGGCCACGCAGTCGCCACCATTCTTTCTGTTTGGCAAATAATCGCTGAAAACGTTTCAATCGCTCTGGCCCCCCATCTGCCTCACGATCGATCTGAAAACTTGCCATGGGGTCATGGTTTAGTCGTCTAATTGCAAAATCAAAAATTTCTCCACACCACGCAGCTTCCTTGATCTCCTCATCTGAGGGGGTGCTTGCCTCGGTGACGTTGGTTTGCTTAACCCCTCGCCAGGTATCCGAATACGCCTTACGCTGCCATCCACTCAGAATTGTTGGCAATGCTTTCAGAGATTCCCGACAGTCTTTTGCTAAAAC
>DJFY01000079.1:0-6141 GCA_002431545.1 Cellvibrionales bacterium UBA5860
GGCACGGCCGAGCAAAAGGCCAGGTACCTGCCTGGGCTATGCTCCGGAGAGCACATCGGCGCGCTCGCCATGAGTGAACCCGGTGCCGGCTCCGACGTGGTCAGCATGAAGCTGCGCGCCGAAAAAAGGGGCGATCACTACATCCTCAACGGCAACAAAATGTGGATCACCAACGGCCCCGACGCCGACACTTACGTGATCTATGCCAAGACACGCCCGGACGCGGGATCGAAAGGCATTACCGCCTTTATCGTCGAGCGGGACAGTCCCGGCTTCAGCCGCGCACAAAAGCTCGACAAGCTCGGTATGCGCGGCTCAAACACCGGCGAACTGGTCTTCGAGGATTGTGAAGTACCCGAGGAAAATGTACTGGGCGCGGTCGACAAGGGCGTTCGCGTGCTCATGTCAGGTCTGGATTACGAGCGCACGGTGCTGTCGGGAGGGCCGGTGGGACTGATGCAGGCTTGCCTGGATATCGTCCTGCCCTACCTGCACGAGCGCAAACAATTCGACCAGCCTATCGGCGAATTCCAGTTGATGCAGGGTAAATTGGCGGACATGTATGTCGACATCAACACGTCCCGCGCCTATCTCTATGCCGTCGCAGCGGCCTGCGATCGTGGCGAGGATTCCCGTAAAGATGCCGCCGCAGTTATTCTCTACACGGCGGAAAGAGCCACTCAAATGGCGCTGCAGGCTATCCAGAGTCTGGGTGGCAACGGTTATATCAACGAGTACCCGACCGGCCGCATTCTTCGCGATGCCAAGCTCTACGAGATTGGCGCCGGCACTTCGGAAATTCGCCGCATGTTGGTGGGGCGGGAACTGTTCAGCGAAACCCGGTAGCCCGCGCCGGCCTTAGTCCGCATAATAATCGGCACACAGCGACGGCAAGCAAGTTTAACAGTTATAAAAAGCGTCTCTCGCACAGGGGTAAGCCATGCCATATTCTTCCGTTCTAAAACCGGGTCTGTTCAAGGGCAAAACCATGCTTGTCACCGGTGCCGGTAGCGGTTTCGGTCGCTGTATCGCCCACGAGCTCGCCGCCCTCGGCGCCAACGTCCTGATGATGGGCCGCACCGAGGAGAAACTGGCAACCGTAAAAGCCGAGATAGAGCAGGATAATCCCGGCGCTACCTGCGACTACGGCTGCGCCGATATTCGCGACGCGGAGGCGGTGGAGCCGGTGGTCAAACGCTTTCTTGCCGACCACGGCACCATCCACGGCCTGGTCAACAACGCCGGCGGCCAGTTTCCCGCCGATCTGGAAAACATTACGCCAAACGGCTTTCTCGCTGTGGTGCGCACCAACCTGCTGGGTGGGTTTATCGTTGCCAAATCTGTCTTCCTAAACTGCATGAAGGAACATGGCGGCAGCATTATCAATATCACGGCCGACAACTTTGGCGGCATGCCACGCATGGCCCACTCGGGCGCCGCCCGCGCCGGCATGGAAAACCTGACCCAGACCATGGCCGTTGAATGGGCCTATGCGGGGGTTCGTGTCAATGCGGTCGCACCCGGTTATCTCGCATCTTCCGGCCTCGACACATACGAAGACCCGGAAATGCTGGAATGTATTCCCAGATTTCCCGAATCGGTACCGCTGAATCGGGTAGGCACGGAATCCGAAGTCAGTTCGGTCGTGTGTTTCCTGCTAAGCGAGGGCGCCAGTTACATTAACGGCGCCACCCTGCGCGTCGACGGCGGCAGCTCTCTCTGTCTCTCCTCGCCACTGGGCCGCAAGATCAAGCGAGCTCAGCGCAACAACGAGGCCTACAACGGATTTCACCGCGCTACTTTTCCGAAAATCCTGCAACAGCAGCCGAAATAGGCGACCGCTTTATGTCCGCTCTCAAGTCGAAAGTTAATACGCGTTCCGAGGAATTTGCCGACAACTCGGCCCACATGCAGGGCCTGGTCGACGACCTCAATGCAAAAGTTGCGCAGATCAAACTTGGCGGCGATGAAAAATCCCGCCAGCGCCACGTCGCCCGGGGCAAGTTGCTGCCCCGCGACCGCCTGAAGTACCTGCTCGATCCCGGATCGCCGTTTCTGGAATTGAGCCTGTTTGCCGCCTGGGAATGCTATGACGACTATATTCCCGCCGCCAGCATGATCACTGGCGTCGGCCGTGTATCCGGTCAGGAGTGCATGGTGATCGTCAACGATGCCACTGTAAAAGGCGGCACCTATTATCCTCTGACGGCAACTAAACAGGTGCGCGCCCAGACCGTCGCCGAGGAAAACCATCTACCCTGTATCTATCTGGTGGATTCAGGCGGCGCCTTTTTGCCCATGCAGGCAGAAGTGTTTCCCGATCGTCTGCACTTTGGACGCAGCTTCTACAACGAAGCCGTGATGTCGTCGAAAGGCATTCCTCAAATCGCCGTGGTCATGGGCTCGTGTACCGCCGGGGGTGCCTACGTACCCGCCATGGCCGACCAATCCATCATCGTCAAACAACAGGGCACTATTTTCCTCGGCGGGCCGCCGCTGGTGAAGGCTGCTACCGGCGAGGTGGTGAGTGCGGAAGAGCTGGGCGGCGCCGACGTGCACTGCCGAACCTCCGGCGTCACCGACCACTACGCGCAGAACGACCACCACGCCTTGCAGCTCGCGCGTCAGGCAGTTGCCCGGCTGAACCGGGTCAAACCCCGACAACTCGATATTCGACCGCCGGTCGAGCCACTCTACGATGCCAGAGAAATCTACGGTGTGGTACCGAAGGACACCAAGCAACCCTACGATGTCCGCGAAGTTATCGCCCGTATCGTCGACGGCTCGGAATTCGACGAGTTCAAGGCCCTGTTCGGCCCGACGCTGGTGTGCGGATTCGCCCGCATCCACGGCTACCCGGTAGGTATTCTGGGTAACAATGGCATA
This sequence comes from Cellvibrionales bacterium UBA5860, assembly GCA_002431545.1. GTDB lineage: Bacteria > Pseudomonadota > Gammaproteobacteria > Pseudomonadales > Porticoccaceae > HB2-32-21. Next base: position 2,887 of record DJFY01000079.1, read on the forward strand.
TTGTTCGGCGAGTCAGCGCAAAAGGGCGCTCACTTTATTGAACTCTGCGCGCAACGCAAGATACCGCTGGTTTTCCTGCAAAACATTACCGGATTTATGGTCGGCAAGGAGTATGAAGCCGGCGGTATCGCCAAACACGGGGCCAAAATGGTTACCGCTGTCGCTTGCGCGCAGGTCCCCAAATTCACGATCATCATTGGCGGCTCGTTCGGCGCTGGCAACTACGGCATGTGTGGCCGCTCCTACGACCCACGCTTTTTGTTCATGTGGCCAAACGCCCGAATTTCCGTGATGGGGGGCGAACAGGCCGCAGGGGTTCTGGCTACTGTCAAACGCGATCAGATCGAAGGCAAGGGCGGCACCTGGAGTGAAGAGGAAGAGGCCGAATTTAAAAAACCGGTAATCGACCTCTACGAAAAACAGGGGCACCCCTACTATGCTTCTGCCCGTCTTTGGGATGACGGCATCATCGATCCCGCCGATACGCGTACGGTACTGGGTCTGTGCATCTCCGCAAGCCTCAACAAGCCCATTGAAGAAACGCGCTTTGGCGTGTTTCGCATGTGATCGCCGCACCGCAGCGAAGTCAACGGAAAACAACCTATGTTCGATAAAATTCTCATCGCCAACCGCGGCGAAATCGCCTGTCGGGTCATGCGCACAGCGCGTCGGCTGGGTATCCGCACCGTCGCTGTGTATTCCGATGCCGACCGCCATGCCCTGCACGTCAGCATGGCCGACGAGGCAGTACACATAGGCCCGGCACCAGCCAAGGAATCTTATCTGGTGGCAGAGCGAATCATCGCCGCCGCAAAAAAAACCGGCGCCGGGGCGATTCACCCGGGTTATGGCTTTCTCTCAGAAAACGCTGCATTTGCCACCGCCTGCGCCGACAATAATCTGGTTTTTATCGGCCCGCCGGCGAGCGCCATCGAAGCCATGGGCTCAAAGTCGGCGGCCAAGCAGATTATGGAAAATGCTGGCGTACCCTTGGTGCCCGGCTACCACGGCGACGACCAGAACGCTGCGACTTTAAAAAAGCATGCCGATGACATGGGCTATCCGGTACTGCTCAAAGCTACCGCCGGCGGCGGTGGCAAGGGAATGCGCCAGGTCTGGAGTAGCGACCAGTTTGAAGAAGCACTGGAAGCGGCCAAACGCGAGTCGCAGTCCAGTTTCGGCGACGATCGTATGCTGGTGGAAAAATACCTGACCCAGCCCCGGCACGTGGAAATCCAGGTTTTTTGCGACCGGCAGGGCAACGGCGTCTATCTGTTCGAGCGCGACTGTTCAGTGCAACGCCGACATCAGAAAGTGATTGAAGAAGCCCCGGCGCCGGGTGTCAACGACACCGTGCGCACTGCCATGGGCGATGCAGCATTGCGTGCAGCGCGGGCCATTGATTATGAAGGTGCCGGCACAGTCGAGTTTCTGCTGGACACAGATGACACGTTTTACTTTATGGAGATGAACACAAGACTCCAGGTGGAACACCCTGTGACCGAGATGATAACCGGACAGGACCTCGTAGAATGGCAATTGCGTGTCGCCGGCGGTGAAGCACTACCGATGAATCAGAACCAGTTGCAAATTAACGGCCACGCTTTCGAGGCGCGGATCTATGCCGAGGATCCAGACAATGACTTCCTGCCTGTGACCGGCACACTCAGCTACTTGCACGCACCCGACGAAAGCGCCCACGTACGCATCGACACCGGAGTGTTACGGGGTGACGAGGTTAGCATCTACTACGATCCAATGATCGCCAAACTGATCGTCTGGGACGAAAACCGAACGCGCGCCCTGTCCCGCCTGACCCAGGCTCTGAGCGAGTACCGCATCAGCGGAATGACGACCAATGTCAACTTTCTCTACAACCTGGCCAGCACAAATGCCTTTCGCCAGGCCGAACTCGATACCGGCTTTATAGAAAAACATAACGCGGAGATATTTCACCGCAACGAAACCGATCTCGAACAACTGCTTCCACTGGCCGCACTTTTTCTGATTCAACGGCGCCAGCAACGATCCATCGCCAACTCGCAATCGGGCGACCCCTATTCTCCCTGGGACCTGGCTAACGGCTGGAACCTCTGCGGAGCCAGCATCCACGATTACCACCTGCTGGCCAACGGCAACGAAGTTACCCTGTTTGCCGAGGAAATTGCCCCGGATCGATACACTATCCGCACAACACCGGAAGGCGCGAGCATTGCCACCGTCGAGGGTAACCTGTCGGGTGAAATTCTGCATGCGGATGTCGACGGCCACCGTATTCGCGCCGTCGTCGCTGAGCACGACGCCACATTCAGCCTGTTCACCCAGGACAGCGCGCTGCAGTTCAGCCTTATCGAGCCCGACTGCGGTGACGCCGAAACTGATGCTGGCGGCAGCGGTCTGACCGCGCCCATGCCAGGTACTATAGTCTCCCTTTCAGTAGCGCCAGGGTCGACCGTGAAAAAGGACCAGGCCGTGGTCATCATGGAAGCCATGAAGATGGAGCACACGCTGCGCGCACCGTCCGACGGCACCGTCGAAGAATTCTACTATCAGCCCGGAGATCTCGTGGACACGGGCGCGGAACTGGTGCGCTTTAATACCGCCGAAGAATAGATACAATTGTGCGCCCGCGGCGCACCTTGCTTACCGCGCGGCAGCTACATTAATACGGATCATCCACTGCCCGGAGTACACAATGAGCATGAATATCTTACGCACTTGGAAAGAACGCGCACCAAACAGGCAAAAATCTTTGGTAGCCGGTTTAATTTGCCTGCTGGCCATTTCCACATCCGCACCGCCAGCGCTGGCCGGCATGATCGGCACGCAGGAGGCATTCAACGCGAGCACTCGGACACTCCAACTGCAACGTGTCGATCGTCTACTCGATGGGTCTACCGTGCAACAACAACTTGAGCAATTCGGCCTGTCCAGCGCAGAAGCCAGTGAACGCATTCACGCGCTGAGCGATTCTGAGCTAGAAACCCTCGCAGAAAAACTCGACAGTCTACCCGCCGGCTCCGGCGCACTGGAAGTATTGGGCGCGGTTTTCCTGGTACTGATCGTGCTGGAAGTACTGGGCGTGACCAGCGTTTTCCAGAATCTCTGATTTTATTTCAGTTCGCCTCCTAAAACCGCTCTCCGGAAGCCGGCTGTGCGCATTGGCACTGTTGACGCTCGGTCTCGCCCTGTCGGGCTGCAGCCGGCAATCCGGGAACTTCTCCCCGCTTTTTCCCACGACCGGCGCCAATACCG
>DJFY01000079.1:6448-31296 GCA_002431545.1 Cellvibrionales bacterium UBA5860
CTGGAAAAAGTCCCTTTCTATCCACAGCGGACCAATCACTGCGGGCCGGCAGCTCTGGCCACTGTTGCCAGCTTTGCCGGCGCTGAAGTCGACGTCGACCAATTTGCCAAACAGGTTTACCTGCCAGGTAAAGAAGGTAGTCTGCAGTACGACCTGCTGGGCGCGGCACGCAGAAATAACCTGGTGCCCTATGTCATCGACAGCGATCCCCAGGCCATCGCTAATCTCTTACACCAGGGCTATCCCGTATTGGTATTGCAAAACCTTGGCTTGAAAATACTGCCGCGGTGGCACTATGCCGTCGTCATCGGTTACCAGCCCAAGACCGGGCACTTCATACTTCGCTCCGGGAACGAGCACCGCAAAAAAGTGCCTCACAAGCGTTTTCTCTCATCCTGGCGTAAAGCCGGTGCCTGGGGTGTTGTCGTACTGCAACCGGAGCAAATACCGGCGGGCATCGACAAATCGCGTTACCTAGAGGCGCTGACAGTCCTCGAAGGTATCGCCAGGCCGACAACCATGATCCGGGCCTTTGAAGCCGCCGCGCAGCGCTGGCCTTCTAGCGATCGACCGGTTGTCGGTCTCGGCAACGCCTACTACGCGGCTGGGCAACTGGCCGCCGCCGAAGCCACCTTTAGAAAACTCCTCTCCCTCCAGCCACAACATCTGGTCGCACGCAACAACCTTGCACATCTGCTGGCAAAACGGGATTGCCTGAGCGCTGCACTGGCAGAAGCCGAATTAGCCATACGTGCTGTCGACACCAACCACCCCCTTTGGCCTTCACTTAAGGACACGATGGAGGAAATCAAGGCGCTGCAGGCCATCGAGAGGTCGCGCCCGCCCAACGCATCGCCCCGAAACATACCCGGCGCCGCGCCATGTAATGACACTCACGAGAGACGGTAGCGAGTCGCTGCCCGGGCTGTTACAGTCCTCAGCCTGCACAACACGCATATTTGTGAGCACCGATAAATACGTCCATGACTTTACCTGGCCAGGTCAAATTATTTGAGGTAGGCCCCAGGGATGGCCTGCAAAATGAATCTACCCCCGTAGACACTGCCACCAAGGTCGCTCTGGTAGAAAAACTCGCCGACGCTGGTCTCAAGGCCATCGAAACCGGCAGTTTTGTCAGTCCCAGGTGGGTACCTCAGATGGCCGGGAGCGAAGCGGTATTTGGCCAAATCCAGCGCAGGCCGGGCGTGCGTTATTCGGCGCTGACACCAAACCTGCGTGGCCTGGAACGGGCCATTGCGGCCGGTGCATCTGAAGTCGCCGTGTTTATCGCAGCCAGCGAAAGTTTCAGCCGCAAAAACACCAATTGCAGCATTGCCGAAGGCGTGGATCGCTCGGCAAAGCTCGCGCAAGCGGCCCTGGCCCAGGGCTTACCGGTACGCGGCTATATTTCCGTTGCCGCGGGTTGTCCCTACGAGGGTGAGGTGCCGGTGACGAATCTGGCGCCGTTGGCGCAGGCTCTGGTTGACATGGGGTGCTATGAGGTCTCGCTGGGAGATTCTATCGGTGTCGCCACGCCGGGAAAGACAAAATCGATCGTCGAGACAATCACTACGGTGGTCCCACTGGAAAAAATCGCGCTCCATCTGCACGACACCTATGGTCAGGCGCTGGCTAATATCTACGCGGCACTGGAAATGGGCGTGGCGACCTATGACAGCTCCATCGCCGGACTCGGAGGTTGCCCCTACGCGCCCGGGGCCACTGGCAACGTTGCCACAGAAAACATCGTGTACATGCTGAATGGCCTGGGCGTTGCGCACGGCATCGACCTGGAGGCACTGGTTGCGGCTGGCGACTTTATCACGCGCAAGCTCAACCGGCGCAACGAATCCGGGGTCGCGCGCGCCATGATCGCCGCCGTCTCCCGTCAGGAGCACAACCAAATCGACTAAACTCTTTTATGGTGCCGGGTACCGGGGAGCATACCGGCGCGGCGAGTCTAACGCTGACCAGCCAGCTGCTGCTCGCGAAAATCCAGCATACGCTGGAGGGAGATCATAGCGCGTCGACCCAGTTCGGCGTCGACCAGAATCTCATTGTTGCCCTGTTCCAGGGAGTCGCGCATATTTTTCAGATGATTCATCGCCATCCACGGACAATTGGCGCAGCTGCGGCAAGTCGCGCCGTGACCGGCGGTGGGTGCGATAATCAGTTCCTTATCCGGAGCCGCCTGCTGCATCTTATAGAAAATGCCCTCGTCGGTAGCGACGATCATCCGGGGGTTGGGCAGAGTACGCGCTGCTTCGATCAACTGAGAGGTCGAACCCACTGCGTCGGCAATCTCGATGACATTTGCCGGCGACTCCGGGTGCACCAGGATAGCGGCATCCGGATAAACCTGAAGCAGATCCTGCAAGCCGCGGATTTTAAATTCCTCGTGCACCACGCAGCTGCCATCCCACAGCAACATATCTGCTCCAGTCTGTTGCTGCACGTAGTGCCCCAGATGCTTGTCCGGGGCCCATAGAATTTTATCGCCTTCGCTATCCAGGTAATCCACCACATCGAGAGCAATGCTCGACGTCACCACCCAGTCGGCACGCGCCTTGACGGCGGCGGAAGTATTGGCGTAAACCACAACAGTACGATCGGGATGTTGATCGCAAAAGGCGGAGAATTCCTCCGCGGGACAACCAATATCCAGCGAGCAGGTCGCTTCCAGGGTCGGCATCAGAACGGTTTTTTCCGGCGTCAGTATCTTTGCCGTCTCGCCCATGAATTTCACACCGGCGACAATTAGTGTAGAAGCCTGGTGATTTTTCCCAAAGCGGGCCATTTCCAGAGAATCCGACACGATGCCACCGGTTTCCTCGGCCAGCGCCTGAATCTCGGGATGCGTATAGTAATGAGCGACGATCACCGCGTCCCGGTCGACCAGTAACTGTTTTATTTGCTCTTTGTATTGCTCTTGTTCGCGGGGTGTCTCGTCGGCAACGACCGGAATACCATCGAGGAAGCGCTCTACTGTCTTCCTCAGTTCAGGATTTTCCGCAATACGGGCCTTGTTTGACTCGGCCGGTGGTAAAACTGGCATGGCTACAGACTAGAGGAGATATTCCGCCCAATTTTAGCATAAAGACTCGCGGTGACCGGGCAGGCGAACACAAGCTTCAAATCAGCTCGACCGCGTCACCCGGATAGATCAGCCCCTCCACCAGCACGGCGGCGTAGACACCGGCAATGCGCTCGTGGGCTTTGGTAACCTGACGCAATATCGAAGGGTCGGCTGCACCCGAATCTGGATCGTAGGTGATCATCGCGCAACGACCATCCCTGGCGACAATCGAAATGACCACCTTGTCGCCAATCCTGAGTCTTCGCTCCACCAGTTTGCTCTCGGCAAAACCATCCAGGCCGCTGCCCTCGCACCAGTCAATATAGATATTAGCGCGAAAGCGCCGCGCATCGACCGGCCTGCCCAGTTCTTCCGACAACTGGAGTATAGTCTGGTTGGCGATCAACGAGAGTGGCCGGCAATCCGTCATCGCCCGATCGGAGCGGCTCAAAGTGAACTGTCCGGCGTCCCGCTCGGTTCCGGCAAGGTGCTGAATCAGCGCCTCATCATCGATCGCAAAGCTTGTGCCATCCGGTGTCGTCACATCGACAGCCAACTGCGCCGGCGCACTGTACAGGGGCGTAATACCCACACTCGTAGACTCGGCCTCAGCCCAGCTTACCGGTTGTCGCGCGTGCTCAGGATAACGAAATCGCGGCGTATAAAGCAGCAGTGGCTGGTACTCCCGCCCGGTGAAATAAGGGAAAAACGCCATACTCCCGGGATATTGAAAGGCAAACAAACGATCGCCATAGACGCCAGAGTAACCCACAAAAGCAGTGTCGACCTGCTCGCCACGCATGCTTTTAACCGGGTACCGCCACAGGCTGGCGACGGTGCCGATCTGCGTCATCTAACCCTCCTTCTCGGCAAAAAAAATTACCGCGAAAAAATGAACGATTATAAAACCAATCCCCGCTTATTTTTTGTCGGGCAAGACATCGGCCACCACCTCCCAGGATTTCCACTCGGGGTCCGGCGTCGGCACGCCCGCCCGCGGCACATATTCGGACTCCCCCTGGCTGGCCACCGGGTGGATATACCGCGGACAGTTAATAAAAACGTTGCGCACTTTAATGCGTACGATCAATTGCGCCTCGTGATATTCGCCAAGTAAGGCGTCATCGACACTGACCGTAGCAGTACCGTGCAGGCGCAGGCGATGTGGCTCTTCGAAATCTATAAACAGTAGGCCCACGTGGCTATTGACGCTTAGATTGCCTGCACTGAAGAACATGCCGTTACCATCATAAAGTGGAAAAGCAATGTTTTTGTCATCGAGAACTCGAACGAAACCTGTTGCACCACCCTTGTAGGAGACCGTTGGACGCCCTTGGTCGTCTACGGTGCTAAGAAAAAACATATTGCGCGAAGCGATAAACTGCCGCGCTTCTTCATCGATAAAATCATGCACCACCAGTTCGTTGACGCGATCCGCCAGGGGCCGTGTACCGAACTGATCCTGTAGTGCGCGATTACCCTGATGATAGATTTCGGTCATTTTTATTATCTCCCGTTGCCTCGCAACAGTAGCGGATTCGCAGAAATGCCGCAAACACCTCAAGCTGGCAGTCGGCTCTGTTAAAAAGAAGTCCGTCCTGTTAATAAGTTCTCCGCGATTCAGCAAGCCAATGCTGCCGCGCCCCCAACCCCGGCACAGACACTTAACGCTGTTCCCAGGCTATGCTATAAAGCCCGCTGATCTCGCTCTCGGCTCCCAGCAGCCCACCCCAGACGTAATTCTGTTGAAACTTCGTATAATCACCTACAACATCCACCGCGCCATAGGTCTCGACCGCCGCTTTCAACCCGACCGCATTATAAAAATACTCGCCGACCACCAAGCCGACATCGTACTGCTGCAAGAAGTTGACGAAGGCGCGCCGCGCTCAAAAGAACAGGATATGGCGCGGGAAATCGCAGAAGCCCTGGATTTTCCACACTACGCAGCCGGGCACAACGTGAGCTTACGTAAAGGTCGCTATGGCAATGCCACCCTGAGCCGCTTTCCTATCGTTCGCGAACGCAACATTGACCTCACGGTGGACGGACGCAAGCGTCGCGGTTGTCAGCACACAGCAATAGAGATCGACAATGAAAAACAATCGCATCGACTCGAAATATTTAACCTGCACCTCGGCCTGTCGCCACTGGAACGTCAGCGCCAGTCGGGCATTTTGATGCGTTCTAGAGAGTTTACCGATATCGACGAACACGCCGCATGTATCGTTGGCGGCGATTTTAACGACTGGCTATCGCGCCTGCGCGCGCTTTATGTCGAGGGCATGTCGCTACACTGCGCCACCGACAGCGAAACGCGAATTCGAACCCGCCCAATAAAAACCTACCCCTCCTTCGCACCACGCGGGGGCCTGGATCGAATCTATTACCGGGGAGGGCTGCGGCTGCAATCCGCTTTCGCCTGTCGCCATCAGGTCGCCCGCGTTGCCAGCGATCACCTGCCCGTGATCGCCGACTTTGAGTTGCACAGGGAATAGCATTTAAAACCAGAGGCGAACACCGGCAACCCATTGGGCTGAATCGCTATCCGCACCGGCATCACGGGCAAATTTGCCACTGTTGCCATACAGCCTGTGCCAGTTGAAACCGATATAGGGCTGGATTTCACGCGTCACGCGATAACGCAAACGCAGACCTGCCTCGAGATCAGCCAGCCCCGCACCGACACCGGTGTCCCGGTCATTTTCCCCATACAGGTTAACTTCCAGTTCCGGCACCAACAGCAAGCGTTGACTTAACAGCAGTTCATATTCGGCCTGCAGGCGGAGTGCAGAACGGCCTTCGCTGCCCAGAAAGAAAGCTATCTCCATTTCGACAAAACCCGGCGCCAGGCCCTTAGCGCCTATACTCAGCCAGTGCCTCTCGGTTCCCGGTTGCCAATCGGCACGCCACCCCACTCGCGCATCCCAAAATGGCGACAGGGCGCGGCTGTACAACATTTGGGTCTCTATTTCTTCTTCGGCATCGTCGCTACTCAGCCCTTCCGTTTTAATCCACAGCTTGTCGAGGTCCCGACCCAGCCAAAGGTCGGCTTCCCATGCCACGGGGTTCTCCCCGGATTGATCCCGCCATTCAAGTTGATCGACAAGCAAACTGGCGAGCACCGGGTCGTCATTGCCACCGGCCAGGCATTGCGCCGCCGAGAGCGCAATAAATAGGCCCATCGCCGGAAAGAGTCGGTATTTTTTTGGCTGAGTCATATCACTCTAACCTCCCGAAACATGCCCAACATGTGATACAGGAGATGGCAGTGATAGGCCCATCTGCCACGCGCATCGGCAGTCACCAGATAACTGATTTTTGCCCCGGGTTGAACGACAACAGTATGTTTGCGGGGCATAAAGTCGCCATCGCCGCTTTCCAGATCACTCCACATCCCGTGCAGGTGAACGGGATGGTTCATCATGGTGTCATTGACCAGCGTAAAACGAATCCGCTCGCCGTATGACAACTCGAGCGGCGCCGCATCTGTGTATTTCACGCCGTCAAAGGACCACATATAGCGCGCCATATTGCCAGTCACATGGAGCTGGATTTCCCGCTCCGGGTCTCTGGGATCCGGCGTGCCGTAGCGGTGCCTCAGGTCAGCATAGGTGAGTACCGTTCTGTCATAAAGCCGTCGGTGCTCGCGCAAACCGACACCCGGATCCGATAGCCGGTATTCTGGGGCATCTGCACGCATATCCACGTGCGGACCGAACTCCTCTGGCTTATGGTAGACCGGTGCTGCGCTACCCATACCCGCGGTGCTCGGGCCGGACGACGCCACGACCTCGCTGTGCATGAGATGAGCACCATGCCCACTAGAACTGTGAGGCTGCGCCACGCGATGCGCATGACCCGGTGCACGCGCAACAGAAACTGTGTGGCCATCGGGTTTGGCATGTCCGGCCTGTGCGTGGTAACCGGCATGGCCACGCATACCCATATCCATATGACTCAACACCGGTTTCGGATCCATCGGCGGGACGTCGGCCCGCATGCTCGCGTGTGGCGCCAACGTGCCCCGCGCATAACCGCTACGGTCGATAGCCTGAGCAAACACGCAATAAGCCACATCGCTCTCCGGCTCGACGACCACATCGTAGGTCTCGGCAACGCCAATGCGGAAATCATCGACGCTTACCGGCTGCACCGGCTGCCCGTCGGCCTCGATCACTTTCATTTTGAGCCCGGGAATACGCACGTCGAAAAATGTCATCGCCGCCGCGTTGATAAATCGCAACCGTACTTTTTCTCCAGGCTTGAACAGCGCACGCCATCCCAGGTCGGGCGTCTGACCATTCATCAAAAAAGTGTAGGTCAACCCGGTAACGTCGGAAATATCCCGATCGCTCATGCGCATACGACTCCACATGGCCCGCTCGCGCCAGGTCTGGCCTAAGCCCCTGTCCCGAATGTCGCGCCATAAATCCGATGTCGTGCGCTCGTTGACATTAAAATAGTGGCTTTGCTTTTTCAGAGTGTGGTAAATCTGCTCAGGTTGACGATCGCTCCAGTCAGACAGCATCACCACGTAATCGCGATCGACTGGAAACGGTTCCGGGTCGCGTGGGTGTATCACGATCGCCCCGTAATGCCCGGTCTGCTCCTGAAACCCGGAGTGACTGTGGTACCAGTAAGTGCCGTGTTGCTTGACATCAAAGGCGTAGGTAAAGGTCTCGCCAGGCTTGATACCGGCAAAACTCAGTCCCGGCACACCATCCATGTGCGTCGGCAGTATCATGCCGTGCCAGTGAATAGACGTGTCTTCGGCAAGGCGATTAGTCACGGCGATCTGAACTTTTTCTCCCTCCCTCCAGTGCAGCACTGGACCAGGTATGGTGCTGTTAATCGTCGTCGCAATGCGCTCGCGACCAGTGAAATTTATAGTCTGGTAGTTTATGTCGAGCGCAAAGCGAGTCCCGTAGAGTGCCGGTGGCGCGAGTATTTTGGCGCCCGCCGATTGCCCCAGGGTAAACCCGGGGATTGCAGACGTGGTTCCCAATGCCGCTATACCGCTTAAAAATTTGCGTCGCGTGGGCAATGGCTCGCTGTGCCGACTGGCAATGGCCTCGCGATCCGGTTGTCGATCATTCATTCTCCATCCTCACTAAAACTCTGAAACGAACACTGCAGCTTGCGCCGCAGGGCAGCCCGATAGACGCCGGGAGCTGCCGGCGAATCACTTTACTTGGAAGATCAGGCTGATCGAGGAGGACGAAATAGCGGATTCAGAAATACGCCGTAATCAGCGCGAGAATAACGCAACTTGGATCCCTTGAAAAAAGGTGTCGCGTCGGCAAGGCTAGCGGGAAGGATACAGGCGGCGACAACCAGGCAACAAACGCACTCTGACTGGCAATCGCCTTGATCCTCCATAGGGTGCTTGCCATCCTGTGTGGTGTTGTCACAATCGTGCGCCACGCTTGTCATTGCGTCGAAAAGCCCCAGCTGATTTTGCTCATCGATAAGGTGACTGACGCCAAAAGCCCGGGCTTGGGCACCAAATATTTGAATTACCAAAAGCAGAACGCACAAAAAATTCAGCCCGACGCTTTTGTAGCAAAACCTAACGAGAGTCATTGCCTGAAACCGTTTACTCGCTGCGTCACACAGTAGACCACTCCTCCCAGCCCCGGTTCAATAGGCGATCATGCGAATTTACCGCCCGGTCATATCAATTCTTTTTGCTTTTTTTGACTTACAGCAGTTTTCTTTGTCTCGCCATCGATTATTTAGTGTGCTTGGGTTTCGACAACATCTGCTTGACAAGGGTCTGCCAACGCTAATGGGGTCACCTTTACGAGGAGCGATTTTTTTGCCCAACTAATTTGGCCAGCTTTATTTGGCTCAACTAAGCGGAAGAGTTTCAGTGCAGCGCATCGACATGGGCAATTGACAACACCGTTGTGCAGAAAAATAGCCTCGGCGCTCGAGCTTTTAACGGCCCCTTGGTTTTTAATAATAGGGGTCGCGCTAAACCAATGACACTACCAATACAAGATCGCAGCACAGCGGGTCGACAACTGGCTCAAGCCCTGGCACCGACAATCCCAGGCAAAGAGGCGCTCATACTCGCTTTGCCCAGGGGCGGCGTGCCTGTTGGTCGCGAGATTGCCGATCGGCTGGGCATCCCTCTGGATATTTTACTGGTGCGGAAACTCGGCGCACCCGGACAACGAGAGCTGGCAATCGGCGCCATAGCCAGCGGCGGTGTCCGCGTTTTAAACCAGGACATCGTCCGTTCGCTGCATTTGTCTGACGACGAGATCGAGGAACTGGCACGAGTAGAACAACGAGAGTTGGAACGTCGGGAACAGGTTTACCTGGGGGATCGACGACGCCGCGAGGTCACGGGGAAAACTATCATCCTTGTCGACGATGGCGTCGCCACGGGAGCGACCATGCGCGCAGCCATACAGGCCTTGCGCCTGCAAAAGCCCGCCAGAATCATCGTCGCACTACCCCTTGCCCCCCGCGACACGGTTACCATGCTGGCTCGGGAAGCGGACGACGTCGTCTGTCTATACCACCCGGAACCTTTTATCGCTATCGGCTGTTGGTACAAAGACTTTACCCAGGTCACCGATGAAGAGGTACGCGACTTGTTAAAAGACGTCGACTAAAGACACCCGCTTCTGGCAACGGGCGAAGATATATAAAACCCCTCCTTTAGGGCCTGTTAACACTAAATGGGTTACCCCTGCCGAGAGCGGTTTTTTTGCCCAATTCTTTGTTTCACGGAAGCAGAAGGCGTGCAAGGCGTGCAATGTAGTGAGTCTACATAAGCAACTGATAACGCGGTTGGGCGGAAAAAGGGCCTCGGCCCTTCTTTTAGCATAGTGGGGGTTGCGGCAAAAAAAGTTTCATTTGGCATTGCTCGTTGCTTATTTGGAATAACCAAACTACGCGCCCCGCGCTTTGATTGGCGCTTTTTTAGCCACAACAGGGGCATCCCATTTAGTGTTAACAGGCCCTGGTTTATAGGTATATGAACATGTCTCGAAACATGCCAGAACAAGATGTAGTCGTACACGCCGACGACGCACGGCTTGCCGGCATCATAACATTACCCGAGCGCACCAGCGCGCTGGTGCTGTTTGCTCACGGTAGCGGCAGTAGCCGGTTGAGCCCACGTAATCGCTACGTCGCGACCCAACTCAATGAAGGTGGGCTGGGCACTCTGCTTTTCGATTTATTAACCGCTAAGGAAAACCTCATTGACGAACAGACACGTGAAATACGCTTTGACATTGACCTGCTAAGCCGAAGGCTCATCGGCGCGATCGACTGGGCCAACAACCAACCTGAAACGAGAGGCATGTCTCTCGGTTTGTTTGGCGCCAGTACCGGATCAGCTGCGGCCCTCAACGCCGCAGCAGCACGCCCCACTCTTGTCGAAGCCGTAGTTTCGCGCGGCGGTCGCCCCGATCTCGCCTCTCAACCCGAGTTGGTCAAAGCGCCAACGCTGCTTATCGTTGGTGGTCTGGACACGGCTGTTATCGAAATGAACCGCAAAACCGCACAACGTCTATCAACGACGCACCAGATTGAAATCGTACCCGGCGCTACTCATTTGTTCGAAGAAACCGGCACACTCGAGCAAGTGGCCCAGTTGGCGTGCCGCTGGTTTCGACACCACCTGATCGCCAATCGCTTACCCGCGGCGGAAGATTAGACCTAGACAGGCACAGACCTGCAGTATGAATCGCCACATGCCTCAAAACGGCGCCCGAGTAACTTAATTAAATTTGGCACCCGCAACGAATATTGTCAGGAGGAAGAATGGATCTCTGTGTTTTCGCGTTAAACGCCAGTCGTACCTACGGTAAAAACATCGCCAGTGCCCTGGGTATTGAACTCGGGAAACACGAAGAGCGGGAATTCGAGGACGGCGAGCACAAGGCCCGGCCGCTGGAAAACGTACGGGGGCGCGATGTCTTTGTGATTCAGTCGCTCTACGGCGATCATCAAGCAAGTGTCAATGACAAACTCATCCGTCTGCTGTTTTTCCTGGGTGCCATCAAGGATGCGTCGGCCAGCCGCGTAACGGCGGTCGTCCCGTACCTCTGTTATGCCCGCAAGGATCGCAAAAGCAAATCGCGCGACCCCGTAAGCACACGCTACACTGCCGCCCTGTTTGAAGCCGCTGGTGCCGACCGTGTAGTCACATTGGATGTCCATAATCTGGCTGCTTATCAGAATGCCTTTCGTATACCTGCGGATCATCTCGAGGCCCTACCGCTGTTTGTTCGTTATTTAACCGAACACACAGAAGACTCTGACCTGGTCGTGGTTTCACCGGATGTAGGCGGCGTCAAGCGTGCAGAAGCGGTTCGCGAGGCACTCGAAAGCCAATTACAACGCCCGATTGGCCACGCATTTGTCGAGAAATACCGTAGCGGCGGCGTTGTCTCCGGGGGCACTCTGGTGGGAGACGTAAGTCACCGGCAGGCTATTATTATCGACGACCTGATCAGCAGCGGAACCACCGTCGCCCGCGCCGTACACGCCTGTCGGGAAGGCGGTGCTTTGAACATCGTCAGCGCCGTAACACACGGTGCTTTCGCGATAAATTCAGATAACATCCTGGCGGTGCCAGCGCTAAAAAGAATATTGGTTACAGATAGTATTCCCCCTTTTCGCCTGGCGTCGCGCGATGTCCTGGACAAGCTCGTCTGTCTCGACACCGCTCCCCTGTTCGCCGAAGCCATCAAACGCATCCATACCGGTGGCTCTCTTGTCGAACTTCTCGAACCTTAACCCCCCGCGAGGGTGAATCAGCAAACCGACCTTGCCACTGGGTGGCCGGTGCGTAAATATTTAATCTTCACCACTGTGCCACATAGCTCGCCGCCAACTGTAGATACCGCTCGGCCTGGCGCAGCCAGGAGGGATGCTCTGCCACAGGGTAATCCTCGACGTGCCAGGCCGAGAGTTTAGCTCTGACTGTCGCCCGGTGAGCCTTGTAAAAATGAATCAATATATCGGGTAGCTCATCGCCCATCCTCGCACGATATTGATCAAAAATTCGTGTGCCGATAAACGCCGCGCCAGCCATTTCGCACTCCATAGCCAGGAAAGCCAATTCATCAGCTATATCCAGAACGCGAAGTTCTCGATCGAATTCGATGCAGTCGATAAATTCTGGCTCAGGCGCCAGACAGACATGTTCGGGACGCAAATCACCATGGGCCTCTATAACGCGCCCTTTTGCGATACGATCGTCAAAAAGCTGGCCGCGGCTGCTAACAAATTCTTCCTGAGCGGCAGTCAGTTTTTTGAGCAAGCCCTGGGGTATACGAAAGTCGGGCTGAGCGAGCGCCAGGTAATTGGCTTCGATGGCTTGTGCAAAACGTCGCTGGTAGTCGTCCGATGTCGTAGCTACAGGGCCAGTTCGCTGGTAAAAATCCAGCAGGACCGCCATAAACCGATCGACATCAGCTATTTTCACGGTATTCCGCTTTATGGCGCAATCCAGCATGGCGTGGCGCGGCAAACGCCGCATTTTTTCCAGCCATTCGACCACACGGCCGCTGCCCCCCAGGCGCAGACGGCCCGCCTCGTTCACCGTCAGCGGGAGCAAATCCAGATACACATCGGGCGCCAGACGACGATTCAAGCGCAGGGATTCCCTGCCGTAATGCTCTCGATCTGCAAGTGTCCGAAAATCGAGAAATGATAATCGAATAGGCTTTCGCATTTTGTAGACATAGTCATGTGTCATAAAAACCCACGACATATGCGTCTCAAGAGCTTCGACTGTCGAGGTGGTTTCAGAATAATTTTTCGCCTGGCTTAAAAAAGCAATTTTTTCGCCGATGCTGACCGTTTGCGCCCGCAAGGATCAGGCCTCCAAATAATGACGCGCTGGAAACTCTGTAAAGTCTGCTATTCCATACCGATGTAAAAACATCGCGGAATTATGCATGCGTAAGATCTGTTCCTAATCTCGCAGTTTCAGCACTTGCGATAACTTCGCAAAAAGTCTGCACGCAATATAAAAGCCAGCTACGACTCGCGTGGCTCATCGACGGGAGCATAGCTGCTCAACACGGCCTGGTAATTAGAATGCTCATAGGCGACGGGGTTAATCGCGTGCCGCTGACTAACACTACCCCTTAATTGCGCCACCGAGTGGTACTCTTTCTCGACCAACCAGTTTTGTAAATCCTCCAAAATGCTGGACGCGGCATGTACACCGCTCTGCAACAGTACACTGCACAGGCACACCACGTCAGCACCGGCAAGCAACGCCTTGACGACGTCGGCGGCCTGATAAAAACCCCCACTTGCGGCCATATTCAAACTGACATGATCGCGTAACAACGCCAGCCAGCGAATTCGTTCGAGGCACTCGGTCGGCGAGGACAGATAGATTTTTGGAACGATTTCCAGGGCTTCAAGGTCGATATCCGGCAGGTAAAAACGATTAAATAAAACTACACCATCTGCGCCGCATTGTTCCAACTGTCGCACAAAATGGCCTGGGGACGAGAAACTGTGCGATAGTTTGACGCTCAGCGGAACAGCGACTTCGGCACGGACTTTTTCCAGAATACCCAGAAAGTGGCGCTCTATGTCAGCTCCCGCCTGCCGCGTGTCAGCAGCCACGTAGTAGATATTGAGTTCGAGCGCATCGCAACCGGCCGCCTCCAGGTCTTTCGCATGCTCAAGCCATCCCGCTAACGATACGCCATTCAGACTCCCAATCACCGGGATCGACAACGAACGTTTTAAGCGGGTAATCAAATTCAGGTAGTCATCGAGATGACTCTGGTAATGGCTGGGCTCGGGAAGAAAGCTGTTCGCCTCGCCAAAACCCGTATCCTGAAAGTCGAGAAAGCGGTGCATCTGCGCCTCATCTTCCGCCAACGACTCTTCGAACAGGGAAGGCATGACTATCGCTGAGACACCGATGTCTTCCAATTGTCTGGCGATGTCGATATCGCCAGTCAAAGGCGAAGAAGAAGCTATCACGGGATTAGCTAACGACAGACCGAGATAATTTGTACTCAGATCAACCACGACCTGCCTCCCTATCTTCACCCGCCGCTGGCGGTTTTTCTGCATCGCTCCATTCCAGATCCGCAAGCTGCTGATAGCGGTGATACCGCTCGCTGACCTCTCGTTGAGCCTCCTCCAGAAAGCGCTCGGCATTTTTCGGATACGAGCGCAACAACATGTTAAAACGCGCTTCGGTGCGCGCGAACTCTCGATAGGGAATAGATGGTGCCTTGGAATCAAGGTGCAGCGGATTGCGTTGATTTTGCGCGCGGCGCGGATCGAATCTTAGAAGCGGCCAGTGGCCACTTTCTACGGCGAGCTTTTGCTGGCGGTGATTGTCCTCGAGATCTATGCCATGGGCGATACAGGGCGCGTAAGCGATGATCAATGAGGGGCCTTCGTAGGACTCTGCCTCTAGGAAAGCATGCAACGTCTGCACATCCTTGGCGCCGTAGGCGACATGCGCCACGTATACATTTTCATAGGCCATGGCGATTCTCGCCAGGTCTTTCTTCGCCGTAGGTTTACCGGCAGCAGAAAACTTCGCGACAGCACCGCGCGGAGTCGCCTTGGAGGTTTGCCCCCCGGTATTGGAGTAGACCTCTGTATCCAGCACAAGGATGTTAACATTTTCGCCAGAAGCCAGGACATGATCGAGCCCCCCGTAGCCTATATCGTAGGCCCAACCGTCGCAGCCTATAATCCACACAGAACGTCGATTCAGATTTTCGGCAATCGATACCAGCAGTTTTGCTTCCGGTCCCGGGATTGCCTTTAGTCGCTCGCAAAGCAGTGCAATGCGCTGACGTTGCTCGTAGATGCCAACCTCGTCGCTTTGGTCCGCATGCAAGATACCGTCCGCCAGCGCCACACCCACATCGTCGCGCAACGTTGTCAGCAAACCAGTCGCGTGCGCCTGCATCTGGTCAATGGCCAGACGCATGCCGAGACCAAATTCCGCGTTATCTTCAAATAATGAATTATTCCAGGCCGGACCCCGCCCTTCGGCATTTTTGGTCCATGGCGTCGTCGGCAGATTACCGCCATAAATGGATGAACAACCGGTGGCGTTGGCAACCAGCATACGATCACCAAATAACTGCGATGCCAATTTGATATAGGGCGTTTCGCCGCAACCCGAGCAAGCCCCCGAAAATTCAAACAGCGGTTGCATCAGCATTGCGCCTTTTAACGTATCCACCTTTATATCGCGACGATCACTATCGGGAAGTTGCGCGAAGAAATCCCAGCTGGCTTTATCCTCTTCCCAGGTTGGTTCGCGCGCCACCATGTTTATCGCTTTTCGGCTGGCCACAGATTTATCGCGTATCGGGCAGATATCAACACAAAGTTTACAGGCAGTACAATCTTCCGGTGCAACCTGATAACTGATGTGGATACCGGCAGGGTAATCCTTGCCCTTGATTTGCGCATGCATAAACCCCGCTGGCGCGGACTCCGCCAACTCGGCGGGAAAAGCTTTGCTCCGGATTACACCGTGGGGACAAACCAGCGCACATTTACCACAATGGGTACACAAATCGTAGTCGACTCGCGGTACTTCCATTGCCAGATTGCGTTTCTCGTATGCTGCCGTACCGACCGGATAGGCGCCATCGGCAGGCAGCAAACTTACCGGAATCAAATCACCCCGCCCAGCGATCATTGGTCCCGTTACCTTTCTGACAAATTCAGGGGCGTATTCCGGTACTGGCGGCCGAACGACTTTTTCGCTGGTCAAGGCACCGGTTTCAATACGATACATTTCGCGCAGGGCATCATCTATTGCGCCCATATTCTGTCTGACGATCGCGCGCCCTTTGCGACCATAGGTCTCCAGAACCGCTTTTTTGACAGCTGCTGTGGCTTCCGCCAACGGCAGTAACGCGTTTATCGCGAAGAAACATACTTGCATGATCGTATTGATACGATCCCCCATACGGTGTCGCTCAGCGATGCCATAGGCGTCGATGCAATAAAATGTCATGTTTTTATCGACCAACTGCCGTTGCATCTTTGCCGGCAAACTGTCCCACACGCGGTCCAGAGGTACGCGTGTATTGAGGAGAAAAACAGCGCCGTCTCGAGCCATATCCAGCATGTCGTAACGGTCGAGAAATACATCTTGGTGACAGGCAATAAAGTTCGCATCACCATCGGCAATCAAGTAGCTCGATCTAATCGGACTCTGACCAAAACGCAGGTGGGACACCGTTACCGCGCCGGCTTTCTTGGAGTCGTACACAAAATACCCCTGCACCTGAAGATCGGTGTTCTCACCGATTATTTTTATCGCATTCTTATTGGCGCTAACTGTCCCGTCAGAACCGAGACCATAAAACAGGCACTGCCGCATTTCGCGATTTTTACGCGTGCGAAATGCGGGGTCCCACGGCAGGCTTCGTTGTTGTACATCGTCGATAATTCCGACTGTAAAGTGATTACGCGGGCGGGGTTGCTTCAACTCCCCGAATACACCGCTGACCATACCGGGTGTAAACTCCTTCGACCCCAGGCCAAAGCGGCCTGCAACCACGCGCGGCATAGTGGCAAAATGCGGAGCTAGACCCGCCTGATCTTCCACCAGAGCCGCGACGACATCTTTGTACAGGGGCTCGCCGCCTGCCCCAGGCTCCTTAGTGCGATCCAATACAGCTATAGCGCGGACGCTTGGCGGTAGCGCCTTAATGAGATCTCCCCCAGCAAACGGCCGGAATAGACGCACTTTGACGACACCGACCTTCTCCCCTCCTTCCATCATATCTTCCACGGTTTCTTCGACCACCTGAGCGCCAGAACCCATCAACACAATCACACGTGCCGCATCCACAGACCCAACATACTCAAACAAACGGTACTGCCGCCCTGTCAGTTCGGCGAAGCGATTCATAGTCTGCTGAACTATTCCAGGAAAGGTGTCGTAATATGGGTTTACGGTTTCTCGCGCCTGAAAAAAAACATCGGGATTTTGCGAAGTACCACGTATCACCGGCCGATCCGGGGACAGCGCACGGTGGCGAAAACGCTCGATATCCTTGGGTTCGATGAGTTGATCGATTACCGCATCGTCGAAGTAGCTGATCTTGTTAATTTCGTGGGATGTTCTAAAACCGTCAAAAAAATGTACTATCGGCACGGCGCCCTTTAACGTAGCTACCTGCGCAATCAGGCTGAAATCCAGTACTTCCTGCACAGAGCCCGACGCCAGCAGCGCAAAACCCGTTGCACGCACAGCCATCACATCGCTGTGATCGCCAAATATGGAAAGCGCCTGGGCAGCCACGGCTCGAGAGGCAACATGAAATACCGTCGGCGTTAATTCGCCGGCAATTTTATACATACTGGGAATCATCAATAGCAATCCCTGGGAGGCGGTAAACGTCGTGGTCAGCGCGCCAGCCTGCAGAGAACCATGCACGGCGCCGGCGGCTCCCCCTTCGCTTTGCATCTCGACTACACGCGGCACCGACCCCCAGATATTCTTGCTGCCCTGGGCAGACCACAGATCTGCCGCTTCGCCCATAGGCGAGGCCGGTGTGATGGGATAAATGGCGATAACCTCGTTGCTCTTGTGAGCCACATAAGCGCACGCCTCATTGCCATCGACAGTTTTCGGATGAGATCGATACATACGGCGACCTTTCACGAGTAAATTTGCGCCTTACCTGCGACTATTTTCTTGCATTGCGTAAAAATATCGCAAAGAAAAATCGTCCATTAATTGTTTCAGGGCAATATTTCAGCTTATCGACATCTAATAATGAGTGACAATCATTTTTCCAACTTCGTACGCCATCGCCAAACGATCTTGGCCTGCCACATCGAGAATCAGAGATTTCCAGGACAGGCATGCGTTAACCTGGCAACAGAGGCCTAATTTGACAGACGTTCTGAACGGTGACCTTTGGATCGAGCACGAAGGTGAAGGCCCCCTTATCGCCACTGCCATTCATGCTGGCCACAAGGTCCGTCGTGAGTTGCTGCCCGTCCTTGCCCTGGACGAAACCGCCCGTTCGAGAGAAGAAGACCCCTATACGGATTACTGGGTTAAAGCCGCGCCAACATGGCTTGTACCCACTCGATCTCGCTTTGAAGTCGACCTCAATCGCTCTCGTGATGAGGCCGTATATAAAACACCGGAAGTGGCCTGGGGACTGCATGTATGGAAGCGCCCACTAGATGAAAACGCGGTTTCAATAAGCCTGGAAGAATACGACGCTTTTTATGCGGAACTCGGACAACTGCTCTCGCGCATGGCCGGGCACCATAGACACTTTGTCATCTGGGATTTACACGCCTACAACTTTCGCCGCGAGGGCCCCAACGCTTCACCGGCGGATCCGGATTTAAATCCGGATATCAATATTGGCACGGGATCACTGGACCGCTCACGGTGGGGCGGGCTCGTCGATCGCTTTATGCACGATCTAGCCACTTTCGATTTTCTCGGCCACCATCTCGATGTGCGCGAAAACGTCAAATTCAAGGGCCGACAACTGGCACAGTGGATACACCATCATTTTCCCGAATCCGCTTGCGTACTCTCCATTGAATTTAAAAAGTTTTACATGGATGAGTGGACCGGGGTTGGCGAAATCGAGCAGATTCAAGCGCTGCGCAAGGCTCTAGAATCGACTATACCGGGCCTGATGGAGCAATTGGAGAAAGTCCAGTGAGTCGCGTTTCTACCAACGACATGTTAACGCGGAATATTATCGATGCCGTAGCGGCAAACAAACCGGTCCGCGAGAAATTCGGTAGCGTCGGGCGGGTTCATATCGACCGGCAACTGCCTTTTGTCGTTGTTTACAGAAGGCCTTGCGGTGAAAAAAAAATCGGCACCGACCGTCTTTTACTGGGGACGCCCTCATACCTGATTATTGGAGATGACACAAAGGCACTCAGTGATACTCACCGGTTGCTCGTCGGCCTGGTGAGGCATCTCCAAGAGGCATTCGGTCGAGTATGCCTGCTCGAACTCTGGGAAAGTGCGGCAGAGAATAGCATGCGCGCTGCGCCCGCTTTTGAAATTGTGGCTCCATTGCACAATACACCGACGAAATTTCTCGAGGAATTCGAAAATGCCCTGCTGCATATTGAAGTCGAAGAGCTGCCAACCTCGATTCAGGTACGCTACCAAGACAGGATTGCACCGCCGAATATGGAGCCCTTAATCAGCAGCGACGAAGCAGATTCTCTGAACTGCGTATCTGTCGGTCTGGCGATAAGGCCCATTTACAGAGATCACACCACTGGCGAGCTCTGGCCTTTTCATCTCGAGGAATTACACCAGCGACTAAACCGCGCGCTCAAGCGGGGTTTTTTTGCCTTCATGCACCATCACACGACCGAGCGGCCCCGCCATTTCCACGAGCTCGGCCAACGAACAGTCGCGGAAGTTGTCGGCGAAGTAGACCGCCGGCTCGCAGCGATCAGCGACAGTTTCGACCTGCTACTGTACGTTTCGCCGGTCAATAGCGCCAGCGCCTGGCAGGAGTTTGAGCAGCATGGATTCGAACACGATGTCGAGTTTCTCTACCGCGCTCGCGACGTCAACCCTTCGCTACTCAAACGCCAGTTATTCGATATTGCCATAGAAGATATCGAAGACCCCACGCTGGCCCATATTTTTGCTGAAAAACGCAACGAACTGGAGCGACAACTAAGCCTTATTGCCGATAGAAACACGCGTCGGTTTTTATTAGAAAGTCGTCAGATTTTTGGTGATGTCGAACCCGAACTCATGGACGAAGCCCAGGCTTTACTCGACACCGCGCAGCCAGAATCGGCTAATCAAATGGACACCCTGAATGCCAGAGAAATTGCCGAACGCGCGCAATCAGAGCTGAACCGCTATCGCCAACAAGACCCCTCTCTGGCTGCAACCGTCTCAATACGCAACGATGTCCCTGGGATTTTGGTGTCCAGAGGCAACCTCTTGATCGGGGAGGACGCTTTTGTCAGCGGTACCAGGATCGACGCACTGATTAACCACGAAGTGGGTACCCATATTGTCACGCATCACAATGGCAAACAGCAGCCGTTCAAGGAACTTCACGTGGGAATGGCCGGATACGAGGCTTTCCAAGAGGGCTTGGCGATACTCTCTGAATACCTGAGCGACGGTTTACCGGTTGGTAGGCTTCGCTTGCTGGCGGGCCGGGTTATCGCGGTCTCCGCCATAACCGCTGGGGCAAATTTTATCGACTGTTTTCGTCAGCTCTATCGCAATCACGGTTTTGCAGCCAATACCGCATTTAATATTACTATGCGCGTTTACCGCGGAGGTGGCTACACCAAGGATGTCGTCTATCTGCGCGGTCTACGGCAGCTATTGTCGAGACTAGGCGAAGGTCACCCACTTGATGCCATGTATCTGGGCAAGATTTCTCACCCCTACCTGGAATTTGTCGAAGAGCTCCAGTGGCGGCAGGTCATCAATCCCCCCAAAATCCGCCCCTTTTTTCTCGACACAGCCGCTACCCGGCTAAAACAGGAAAACCTCGCGAGCGGTATAACCATTGCACAACTTGCCAGCGAGTAGTCCATGAGGATCGGATTCGTCGTCAACGACGTCAAGACAGAGTATCCAGGTTACACAACCACCCTGCTGGCGCGCGCCGCCTGCAAGCTGGGTCACGAAATTTGGTATACCGGTGTTGGCGATTTTTCCCTCAAGCCCAACGATCATACCTATGCACGAGCCCGCACATTACCTGCTCGACACTATCCCACCGGCGAAGCGTTTCTCGCTGAGCTAAGCAGTGATGAATCTACAGAACAGCACATTTGTGTCGATCAGCTGGACGTACTGTTGCTAAGAAACGATGCTAATCAGGACGCCCTCCAACGCCCCTGGGCACGCCTCGCCGGGATTAATTTCGGCTTCCTCGCACAACGCGCTGGCGTTCTTGTGCTCAACGAGCCCGGCACACTTGCGCGCTCGCTGAGCAAACTTTACTTGCAATATTTTCCCAAGACGATTCGCCCCCAAACCCTGATCACCCGCAATCAGAAAGAAGCGCACAACTTTATCGATAGCGTGGGTGGGCGCGCCGTGCTCAAGCCTTTATTTGGCTCCGGCGGCAGAAACGTCTTTCTGATTAGACCCAGCGACAAACCCAACATCCATCAGATGATGGAGGTGATTTGTCGCGAAGAAGGGTACATGATCGTTCAGGAATACTTACCTGACGCGGCGCTCGGTGACACGAGACTGTTTCTGGTCAATGGGGATCTACTAAAAGTAGACGGAAAAATTGCCGCTATTCACCGAACGCCTAATGCAAAAAACGGAGATATGCGCAGCAACATGACAGCCGGCGGCACGTCCAGTAAAGCTAAAGTCAACCGATCAATTATCGAGATTGCATCTATCGTGGGTCCAAAATTACGAAACGATGGAATTTTTCTGGCTGGTCTCGACGTAGTCGGCAACAAAGTATTGGAAATTAATATTCTCAGTCCCGGCGGTATGTTAAGCGCAGAGCGTTTTGAAGGTGTTGCTTTCAGTGAAGAAGTCATCAAATTACTCGAGCAGAAAGTTAAGTAGTATCGTCAGTAGCAACGGTTGACTGACGTCAAGACGCGCCGGCAACCGTCGCTTTAAAATAGCCTCGTCACTATCTTGCTCACCCGAATTATAAAATCACGCAGCGCGCCGCCAATCTAGTGGCTCGAAGCCGGTCGACCGGCGCTACCCGGTAACTCGCTCCTTATAACTGCGCTGCAACAGGAGACGCCAATATGAAACGTATCTACTTTCTGCTTCCTTCTGTGGAATCCGCCCGGAACATTGTGGGGGCTCTTGTCGACCAGGGCTACGCTGAAAAACATATACATCTCATCGCAAACGAGCAGACGCCGTTGGAAGAATTACCCGAAGCGGGTTTGCTGCAAAAGAGTGACTTTATTCCGGCGATAGAACGCGGCATTCCTATTGGCGGTACAGCCGGTTTATTAGCCGGGCTAGCGGCCATGACTATTCCCGGTGTTGGCGCATTGGGGGGAGGGGTACTTATCGCATCGATGCTGGCCGGCGCCGGTGTAGGCACGTTGTTAAGCAGTATAGTCGCGACGGATCTTCCCAGTAGTCGACACAAAAGATTTCTCAAAGCTATCGAGCAAGGAAAGCTTCTCATGCTGGTGGATGTGCCAAAAGGAAAAATTGAGGAGGTTACGGAACTGGTATTACGGCATTATCCAGAGGCAGAATTGGAGGACATAGAACCTAAAACACGATTGCTGCCACCCGGCTACTAAACCAAGAAGCACCAAGCAATAGGGAGTACAATTATCTACTGAGGCCGATTTTTTTAACAGCCTGTTCAGCCTGCTAGCGCATTCACACCGTGTACTCGGCCCTGGCAAACGTATTGATTCAGTCGACTTCGGCGTATTAATCCATAGCGGTTGGAATAGAACTCCCGCACACATTTTTAACGCGTTGTCCGCACTGACTTTTTTACTTGGCGGGTTAACGGCTCACATTGCATCACAGCAAATCGACGTCGATTTCCTGGTGCCGTTTGCCGCTGGTAACTTTATTTATATCGGTGCTTCAGATCTGGCCCCGGAAGTGAATAAACCACGGGATACGCGCACAAGTCTCAGCTACTTTATTGCTTTCTCAGCAGTGATAACCCTAATGTGGCTCTTCAAGTACATCTTCGAGTGAGGAGACACCCACTTGCCTCACAGGGAATAGCTTAACTCGGATAAATTTCTTCAATCCTGTCAAAAGCCAGGTTTATCTGATCTTCCTCGACACAGAACGCAAGGCGAACATGATTCTCACCCTGAGCTCCGAAAGCTGAGCCTGGCGTTACCGCAACTTTTGCCTCATTAAGAAGACGCAACGAAAAATCAAAAGCATTGTTGTGATCGACAAGAATTTTCGGGAAAACATAGTATGCGCCCTGGGGTTCGACGTATTCGAAGACATGACGCACCCGGTCGAGGCGCTGAAAAATCAGGTCACGGCGAACCGATAAAATCTGCCGGAACTGCTCAACGTGAGACTGGTCACCCGTTAAAGCTGCTAACCCCGCAATCTGAGAAATCCGCGGCGCGCAAATCATAGTGGCATCGTGTACTTTTAACACCTGCTCGCGAAGCCAGTTCGGTAGAACCATATAGGCCATCCGCCATCCACTCATGGCGTGGCACTTGGAAAAGGTAAACAAGTAAACGAGCTGGTCCGAGAGGCCTGTGTGACTAGCCAGGTCGCAGTGATCGTCTTCCTTCTCGTAAATAAAACTTGAATAAGGGTCATCAAGAAACAGGAGGATGTTCCTTTCCTTGATAATTTCGGCAGCACGTAATAAATCTTCCCGGGCGAATATCGTCCCTGTTGGATTTGCCGGCGTCACCAGAATTACAGCTTTTGTTCGCGGGCTTATCAGTGCCGGTAATCTTTCGACGGAGAGGCGCCAGCCCTGACTCTCTTCCAGCGGCCAAAACACTGGAACGCCGCCACTAAAGCGTATCTGCTGAATATGAGATGCGAACCCGGGATCCGTAACGATAATCTCATCACCTGGTTCTACAATAGTTCTAAGCAGGCAACTGAGCCCCTCCATATTTCCTGCGGTAACAAGAACATTGTCAGTGGGGTCGACCTCGACACCCGTTTTAGCGCGGTGTACCTTTGCAACCTGCTCACGCAATTCCGGCAGACCGTTGGGTAAAGCGTATTTTCCGATATCCCGATCACTGCGCAGCGCGTCTATCACCGCCTGGCGTATGTGTTCGGGTGTTGCAAAAGACGGCAGGCCCCAGGCTAATGAAGCGACGTCTGGAACTTCGGCACTTAACATGGCCATCTGTTTGATGGCAGAAAGTTGCTGATCGGCCACGGCGCTGGCAACCCACCTTGTTGTATTGCCAACCGCCATTCAAACTACCCGTCTGGATAAAGCGTGCATTGGACTATGTGCCTACCCGTAAGCGCTTGTTGTAGTTTTGCAATAAGGCCAGTACAGATAAAACAGCCAGGTAACTGGTATGCGGATTATCGGGGCACGGTATGTTTTCAACGCGCATGAGTGCGTGCCCGAATTCTCCCTCGGCAAAAATTTCATGCGTGTTGCTGTCGGCAGCTGGATCGGCCCATATTTCCACCTCGACCTCGGTTTCCGCAGCCAAGGCAATCGAAACAGCAACATTAATATTTCTTGGATAACGCTTAATAGCTTCTGCAGTAGGGCCACGGTAGACGCACTGCTTTTCGGCCACGTCACACCCAAGCACAGAAGCCGGCTTGGTCGTTCGCAACAGTAACCTGCGCAACTTCGAAATTGAACCAATCTTAAGATTGTCCAGACCCATTATCGCGCCACTAGGTATGCGCAGCAGGGCGTCGCCCTCCTCGGCAGCCTTCAATAACCCGACCCGGAACGTTGGGTCCGCGAGCGCCCCAACACTGAGCAATACGAGATCTTTTCCCGAAGACAACGCATCTTTTGCATACGCCTGTGCACCGGAAATAGAAGCGGCCTCGACCAGGACATCAAAATCCAGCTTAAACATCTCGGAAAAATTCTCACAAGCGATAGCTCCTGTCCCTTCTGCAATCGCTTTTCTACGGTCGTCATGACGATCGTAAGCTGCGACAATCTCGCAGCAAGAACCGGACTTCGCTGCAATCAACTTGCCGATATTGCCACAGCCCAGCAAACCAATCCTGACCATATTCCGCTACGCACAGATCATCACGTACGGTTAATATTCAACCCTGCAACGCATATCAATTTCGAGACGT
>DJFY01000079.1:31610-59825 GCA_002431545.1 Cellvibrionales bacterium UBA5860
CAACGGATCAACGGATAGCCGACAGTCGGTTACACGTTTATTTTTACAGCGGCTGACTGTGTCACCGCGATGTACAGTGCTCGCACACGACGCAAGTAGGTGGCAATTAGCAGTTCTATTACATCTGATGCACAAGCGTCGAGTGTAACCGTTGATAAAATGGATCAATCGATGGCTATTTTTTTTCGCTTTGATTTTTCTATCTTTGGAAGTGTCAGCTCTACCAGACCATCCCTGAATTTCGCTCTTGCCTTATCGCTGTTGACATCGCTCGGCAGAGCTACGACGCGAGAAAAACTACCGTGGGAAATTTCACTCCGGTAATAATCGCCACGCTCCTCTTTTTCCTCACGGCTGGTGATACCTGAAATGGAAACTGTATTATCTGTTACAGACACATCCAGGTCCTTTTTATCGACACCAGGCACTTCGACCCGTACCACAACTTCGTCATCCCGATCGATAACATCTACTCGCGGCAGCTTTCTATCAAAAAAAGCCCCTCCTTCAGCCAGCGACGGCCACTCAGACATAAAGGAGCGAGCCCAGGGCCTGGTAAAAAAACGCTCAAATAGCCTATCCATTTCCTCAAATGGACTCAACGCGCGACTCGGTGTGGGTTTCGCTACCGCTCCACCCTTTTTCACTTCAATGTCTTTGCTCTTGGCCTCAATATTCTTCACTTTTTCTTCCGCCATCTCGAACTCCCGATATATTCGCAAGTTAAATTGACTTGAATACCTTTGTGGATTTCGAATCTAGCAAATCAGTAAGCGAGCAAGTTGACGACGATCAAATTTCAGAAACCTGAATCGCCAGTATGGCTTTACATGACGACCAGTGATTCTTGTGGCACAGTTTGCGGCTGGGTATCAGAAGTGAAACACAGCGTGTTCAAAAGACAGCCAACACATTGTCAGTCCATGTGTGGAAGGTCCTACGCCACTCGTTTTCGCTTGTTGGCCACGTAGTCGTGAAGGATGTATTCGCCCAGGCGATTGGCTGAGGTGTAAAATACCCGCCCGCCGTTCATCTGCGCGATTTTATTCATAAAACTACGCAAAAAAGGGCTTCGGTCCAGCATGAAAGTATTGATAGTAATTTGTTTTTGCGTGCAGCGCTTGACCGCAAGCAGGGTTTTGGCAATCGTCACCGGATTGGGCGGATATTCAAAATAGGGCTGGCCCTCTTCAAGATGCGCTGTCGGTTCACCGTCGGAAATCATAATGACCTGTTTGGTGCCGGCGTGTTCTTTGCTGAGCTTCTTTTCTGCCAGCATCAAGGCGTGATGCATGTTGGTACCCATGCTGAACTGATCGACATCTATGGTGAGCAGTTCGCTGGCTTTGATCTCTCGCGCATAAGCCGAGAAACCGATGATATCCAGAGTATCGCGCGGAAAGCTGCTGGTGATCAGGTGATGTAGCGCCAGCGCAACTTTTTTTGCCGGCAAAAAAGCATCGCGCAAGGCCATTGACCACGACAGATCGAGTAAGAGCACGGTCGAGGTTTTGGTATTCAGCTCCTGCCGATGAATTTCAAAATCATCGGCCTGCAAACGTAGCCGACCGCCTTCGTGGGAGACACCGGTATCTGCATATTCGCGTCGAATCGCATTTTTCAAGGTGCGCGGAATATGCAGATTCAGCGGGTCACCGTACTCGTAGGCTTTGCTGTCTTCCTGCTGATCACCAAACCGGCCTTCCTTGATGCTGCGATGATTCCCCAGATTGGCATGTTTTAGCTTGCGGTAAATTTCCTCCAGTGCTTTCTGACCGATGACCCGGGAACCCCGCGGCGTCATATCCCAACGCTCTCCGTTCTGGCGAATATAACCAGCCTTTTGCAGGGTATCGAGCAGACTTTTCAACTCGTCGAGATCCTCGACGCCTTCCTCGCCGAGTAGCTCTTTCACCATGTTCTCGTCGATTTTGTCGAGATCGGAAAAATCACCCACGTTCTGGAATTGTTTTTCCAGGGATTCCAGTTTCTGGAGCTCGTCCATCAGTTTAAGCGCCGACTGCAAATCGATGTCCTCTTCCCCGGAAAATCGGTACTGTCCACCCTGCGGATCGAGAAACGCCATTTCCTTGCCCAGCTTCATCAACTCGTTTTGCAGTTCCGGGTCGCCAAATTTATTTTCAAACAAAGATTCCAGCTGGCTGCGTTGTTCCGGCGACAGGGAGTTCATCAAAGATTGGGCTGCCGCCATCTGCGCCTGCATCTGTGCCAGCAGCTCTTCAATCGAACCGGGTGGATTCTCACCAAACATATCGCCGTATTGCTGCATGAAATCTTCAAAGCCCGGATCATCCCCGGCGATGTGCTTCACCAGCATATCGTTGAGCGCCTTCAACATGTCCTTCATCCGCGACATATCGCCATCGGACATGTTGTTGACCATCTCGGATATGTCTTTGAAGAAGGTCTGGGTCAGCGCGTCTCGCATCTGCTGCAGAAGTTGCTGAAATTTTTCCTGCGCCTCGGGATTGAGAAATTCGTAATCCTGCAAGGATTTCATTTGCCCGCTTACATCTTCCGGCAGCTGCTCGAGCTTTTGTCGGTTGCGCGCGGCGATATCTTTCAACATATTGTCCGCAAAGCTCGTGTTGTTACCGTCTTTTTTTCCCTTTCCGCCGTTACTGTCCGCACCTGTATCGTCACTGGAAGACGCTTCGCCCTGGGCCGACTCGCTGGATACATCGCTGGCACCACCATCGCCGTTACCTGGATCACCGACTTTCTGTGAAGCGGCGGCGTCTCCAGCGCCGGAGTCCTTCCCGTCAGTTAACCAGCGGTCTATGGTCCCCTGCTCTAAATCGATAATTTCTTCCAACTGTTTTTTCAGATCGTCAAAAACGCTATCCAGATTGTAGCGCTGCAGCTGCTGACGACGCTGTTCCCGCAGTTTGCGGATCATATCGTGCAAGCCGGACATCCGCTGGTTGTCCCCCAGATTCATGCCCCGGCGCATCAGTGAACGCAAAGCCTGATCGATATCTCCGGAAAGCAGGAAATCATCGGACAGACCGCCCATCAAATCTTCGGGGCTGCTCTTTTGTCGATACCGACCATCCCACTGGGAATAACGATAGAGCGCGCTGTAGTGACTCGCCATTTTCAGCCCCGGTAAACGAACTGGCCCTGCATAACATCCTTGCTGAGCCGATTGTTGACGTACAAACCTTCGAGAATAAACTCAACTGCAGATGCCCGCAGCGCCGGCTCTTCCGAGGCGGCAAGTTTCGCAACTGCCGATGACAGCCCGGGAACCTGCCGAATGATATCCTCGTAAAAACCCGAGTGCAGCGCTTCTCCGGTATCCACCGATATCGATGCCGTGAAGGCGTCTTCCAGGGGCGAAAGATCTTCTTCGGAAAAATATTTTTCAAACACAGTGGCCACCGCGTTCTCAAACAGCTGCTGAATAATTTCGTCCTCGCGATCCTCATCCAGCACCTCGAATTCCACTTTTCCGGAAAATGCCGGCACCAAAAAGGGCAGGTCCGATATTCGCGGCACGATACTGTTTTCCCGCAGCCGGACCGCTCGCCGCAGGGCATTGGCAATGAGGTTCTCGTAGTTGGCGATGGACGCGCGCACCGAAACACCGGATCGCTGACTAATGTCCGGTGACTGGCGCGCCGCCTGGCTGATTTCGACAACGATTTCCTTCATGTAGTCTGGCACGCACAGCGCATATCCCTCGACGCTGGCGTGCTGGTACTCCTGCTCCATAATAAGGATTTCCTGGTCCCTGTCGTCGGGGTAGTGCGTGCGAATCTGGGAGCCGAAGCGATCCTTGAGCGGCGTTATAATGCGCCCGCGGTTGGTGTAATCCTCGGGATTTGCCGTGGCGACGATAACCATATCGAGCGGCAGGCGCACCTTGTGGCCGCGGATCTGAATATCCCGTTCTTCCATGATATTCAGCAGGCCGACCTGGATTCGTTCGGCCAGATCCGGCAATTCGTTAATAGCAAAAATGCCGCGGTTGGTCTTGGGAATCAGGCCGTAGTGGAGGGTCAGCTCATCCGAAAGGTAACGTCCTTCAGCCACCTTGATCGGATCCACTTCGCCAATCAGGTCGGCGACCGTGATATCCGGCGTCGCCAGTTTTTCTCCATAGCGCTGGTCGCGGGGCAGCCAGGCGATCGGCGTATCGTCGCCCTTT
Organism: Cellvibrionales bacterium UBA5860; assembly: GCA_002431545.1. GTDB lineage: Bacteria > Pseudomonadota > Gammaproteobacteria > Pseudomonadales > Porticoccaceae > HB2-32-21. The sequence goes on from DJFY01000079.1 coordinate 35,785, forward strand.
TCTGCCACCAGGGATTTAGCCTGGGCTGAGATCGGTGCCAGCGGGTTTTCCGGAATCTCAACACCATCGATGACCGGCGTATGCTCGTCCAGCAAGTGAGTTAAAGCGCGCACAATCCGCGTTTTCGCCTGTCCCCGTTCACCGAGCAATACAATGTCTTGGCCGGCCAGCACCGCGTTCTCAAGCTGCGGAATAACGGTGTTCTCGTAACCGATAATACCGGGAAACAGATCCTCGCCAGCCGCTATTTTTTTCACGAGGTTGCGCTGCATTTCTTCCCGTATCGGCAACACCTGGTAGCCCGAATCTTTTAATTCACCCAGAGTGCGTGCGAGCTTCTGTTCTGGCACAGTCCTTCCTCCTCACTGGTCAATTACTATGGTCGTTGCGTTACCCAAACGACCGGGTGCGGATACCGCCGCAATCCCGGCGATCGACGCGCGGGGCTACAGTCATCGGACGCAGATCGATGTCGCCATCTGACACAAACTCCGCCCCACCCTGACTTTTATGATAGTTGTTTTTCAGCCCGATGATGGATTTTTGGATCAGGTAAACACCTTTTGGTTCGACAAACATTATCCAGCCGACGTCGACAACAGGCACCGTGTGTGCGACACGCACCGCGTCGGAAATTCGCTTCCACACCCCCCTGACGCGAACGTTATCCTTTAGGCCGTAACCATGATTACCCCGTCGCGCCTCATATTCCATTTAACAATATGCATATATCTTATATGAATATATAATGAGTGATATGTTTGCGAACGCGTGCAAGTTAAACAACGCACCTGGAAACCCGATCGGTAACTCATTCCAACCCTTGATCTTCAACCCCTGGCGCCAAATGGACACATAGAAGACCTTCCATTGAAAACAAAAACCCACCGTGGCGTCGTCCGTTACCTGCCGCTACTAGACGATGTTCGCAATCTCAACCGCGAGCAGCTGGCCCACGACCTTTTGGCGGGCACGATTACGGCGATTCTATTAGTACCCCAGGCGCTAGCCTACGCCCTCCTGGCGGGCCTGCCCCCGGAAATCGGGTTATATGCGAGTATACTTCCGCCCATCGTCTACGCCCTGACCGGGACCAGCCGCACGCTTGCCGTTGGGCCGGTGGCCGTCGCGGCGGTGATGGTGGCCTCGGCGCTGACACCTTATGCCGACGGCGACCCCGATAAATACCTTACCGGCGCGCTCATCCTGTCGGCATTAACCGGCCTCATTTTATTGGTAATGGGTATGCTGCGCCTGGGCTGGCTGACTCACTTTATCAGCCATCCGGTTCTCAGCGGCTTCGTCACGGGCTCAGCAATTTTTATTGTCGGAACTCAGCTTGGTGGTCTCACCGGTATCACCATGCCACGCGGAATAAACTTCTTTGAACTGATCGCAGTCCTCGCTAAAGACATTGGGACGCTAAACCTGGCCACGGCATCGTTTGGAATCGTCGCCGTCATCTTGCTGCTGCTGGCCCGTCGGCCTTTGCTACACCTGATGAGTCTACTCGGTGTAAAGACAGCAACGGCGACTGTAATCGGCCGCACCGCACCGCTACTGGTAGTCGCTCTATCCATCGTAGCCGCCACCGTGCTGGAAGCCGGCGAACGCTATGGTGTCGCTACCGTCGGTTCTGTGCCCAGGGGCTTGCCCGGCCCGAGCCTGGATTTTATTTTTGCACCCGGATGGCTTCAACTCCTGCCCTCGGCAGCCATGATCGCGGTTATCGGTTATGTGGAAAGCATTTCAGTGGCCAAGGTGCTGGCATTTAGAAGACGACAGAAAATCGATGCCGATCAGGAGCTTCGCGCCCTGGGCGCGACCAATATCGCCGCCGCCTTTGCCGGCGCGATGCCCGTCGCCGGTGGATTTTCACGGTCCATGGTTAACTTCGACGCAGGCGCGCGCACCCAATGCGCTGCCATCGTCACCGCCTGCCTGGTGGCCGTCGCCGCGCTGTTTCTGACCGGACTTTTGGCGCCACTGCCAAAATCGGTTCTGTCCGCGATTATCGTCGTCGCGGTATGGCAGCTCATCGATTTTCAGGCACTAAGACACACCTGGCGCTATGACCGCGCGGACGGCCTGGCCCAGGCGGCCACCTTGTTTGGCGTGCTGCTGTTCAGTATCGAACATGCGCTCGTTCTGGGCGTCGGTCTCGCGCTGTTTCTGTTTTTATATCGCACCAGCCGGCCGCATATCGCAGTCGTCGGACGCGTAGACGACAGCGAACATTACCGCAATATCCATCGACACAAGGTACGTACGTGGCCGCACCTGCTTCTGGTGCGCGTCGATGAGAATATCTATTTTGCCAATATTCCCCAGGTCGAAACGGAATTACACCATTTGTTACTGGAACGCGAACGCATCTCGGATGTGGTACTGATCTTTTCCGGCGTCGCCTATGTCGACACCAGCGGCCTTGAGATGCTGGAAAATATGGAAGAGGAGCTCTCGGCCTCGGATGTCACCTTACACCTGGCGGAAGTCAAAGGCCCGGTCATGGATCGTCTGTACGATACCGAACTCTACCGGAGACTGGGCCCCGACCGGGTTCACCTGTCGACCGACATCGCCGTGCGCAAGCTTGCCCCTCGGCAAGTCAGCGGCAAGCCTGGCGCGACGTAGGCAATTCTCGTCGGCGCCGAACTCCGACCTTCACCCTCCAGACGACGCTCTGATTAGCTATTGACCAGAAAATGCACCCAGATACTCGCCGCATAACCGAGCGCGATTGCCGGCGTCCACTTGAGATGACCGAAAAACGTGTACTGTCCACGCGCCTGTCCCATCAATGCGACGCCAGCTGCAGATCCGATTGACAACAAGCTGCCACCGACCCCCGCAGTAAGCGTGACCAGCAGCCACTGAAAGTGCGACATGTCCGGATACATAGTCAACACAGCAAACATCACCGGAATATTATCGACAATGGCGGACATTATACCGACCAATACGTTTGATATGGTCGGCCCCAGATTGCCGTAACTGAATTCGGAAACAAAGGCCAGATAACCGATAAACCCCAGTCCGCCAACCGCCAGTATCACGCCGTAAAAGAAAAACAGCGTGTCCCACTCCGCGTCGGCGACTTTTTCAAAAACGTCAAAGTGATAGGGATCGCCATCGTCGGATTCCGGCGGATTTTCGCTGTGCCCGGTCCAGCTCATGGAACGCCTACGCAGGTAAAAACCGTAAAACTTGAGATAAGCCAGGCCCAGCATCATGCCGTACACCGGCGGTATATGCAGAAAATTGTGAAAAGAAACCGCCGTAACAATAGTGGCAAGAAACAGCCCGACAATAACCAGCCCCCCGTACTTTAAGGCGCTGCCCTCGACCTCAACGGCCTGGGGCTTGCCGCCGGGCAGCGCAAAATGCATAAGCGAAGCCGGCACGACGAAATTGACCACGGAAGGCAGGAACAAAGAGAAAAACTCATGAAACTCGACGATACCCTTCTGCCACACCATCAACGTGGTGATATCGCCGAAGGGGCTGAAAGCGCCGCCGGCATTGGCCGCCACAACGATATTGATACAGGCAATACCGACGAACCGGGGCTGGCCTTCTCCTACCGTCATTACGACCGCGCACATGATCAGCGCCGTAGTCAGATTATCGGCGACGGGGGAAATGAAAAATGCCAGCACGCCCGTTAGCCAGAACAAGGCACGGTAACCAAAACCCTTTTTCACCAGCCAGTTACGCAATTCGTCGAAAACACCGCGCTCGATCATCGCGTTGATGTAGGTCATGGCCACCAGTAAAAAGAAAAACAGTTCGCCGTATTCAAGGAAATTGTGGCGAATACCCTCCTCAATGGCGTGCGATTGCCCGGCGGCGCTATAGGCTACCGCTATCAGAATCCAGATTAACCCGGCAGCCAGCAGGACCGGTTTTGATTTGCGCAAATGAATATACTCTTCCAGCACGACCAGCGTGTAGGCAAGAGCAAAAATACCCAGCGACACGAAGCCGACCCAGCTGGTGGTCAGGTCGAGCGCAATATCCGAAGCACTGGCGGCCCGGCCCGGTATGGCCAGCGCAAGACCCACCAGGAGTATGATCATTTGTCTCATCTGCGATGTTCCTCTGCCAAGGTGCCTTCGTGAGAAGATTTTCCCATCTTCCCCTATCGGCTGAATAAGCGCTTTATGGCCCACTGCAACTCTCGCAGTACCTGACACCGGTCTAGAACCGATAGCAATTTTTGGTAATTCCCGAGTTTCGGGCCGTAAGCTTGGATGCCACCGGAGTGCGATTGTTTTCGCAAGGGCGACCAACCCACGATTGGCTTTCCGATATAAGGTTTGCCCATGCCCACATCATCATCGACCGAATCGAGCTTTACTTAAACGGTTTCGATGGCGCTACGAGTCAAAACAGTGCGCCATGAGGCAAACGGAAGGCGACCCACGTCACTACAGTGACGTGGGTCGCCGACAAATTATAATGGATTTCGTCTAAACCCGGATATTTTATCGAAGCACGGCTTCACAATTACCAACGATACTCGCCCGGTGCATGACAAATTCAAAGACAGCGCCGGCCAGGTCGTGCGGCAAGCATTCACTAACCAGGATTTTGGCGCAGTTGAATGTCCCTCAGCGGGCACATTTCCACGCGCCTTCTCCGGACGAATCCCGGCAGACCGCCAGGCTTGAAGCAGCCCGCTGATGAAAGCCGCCCCAAGCGCTGGATGCCATACCCGGCAAGATGGTTACTGGTCGAGTCGATAAACCCGTGTCGCCGTGTTGTAAAACAAGGCATTTTTTTCGTCTTCAGAAAAATCCTTGACGATCTTCTTAATGCCATTGGCAAATACCTGGTAGGACAGGGACAGTTTGTCGACAGGGAAATTACTCTCGAACATACAGCGATCCGGAGTAAAACACTCCAACATATGCAGGTAATACCGCCCCTGCGCCTTCGCAAACTCGTCGGAGGTCGGCGGTTTATCCCGACCCATCCACCCAAAACCATTATCCGGCATGGCCATGCCACCCAGCTTGGCCACCACATTTTCACACTTGGCAATTTCGGCAATGTCTTTTTTCCACTGCTCGAATACTTCGTCGCGCTTGTCGGCGTAGATACCGGTGCCCACCGGCGTACCCAGGTGATCCAGGACCATCAGGGTGTCGGGCACAGCACGCGCCAGTTCGGCAAACTCCCTGTTCTGATAGTGATAATGCCAGGACTCGTAACTGTGCCCCTTATCGCCCAGCACTTTCATGCCGCGCAGAAAATCCGGGTCCTTGTATAACCCTTCGGGCCCGTGAGCCTCCAGCAGGAGGCCTTCGTTGGGATGGGCGCGGGCAATAGCCTGCCGAATACCGCGGAACATGCCAGCACTGGTTTCCTCGTGGGCCTGCACCAGTTCCGCCACATCTGGATAGCGCAGATCAAAATGCGTCACCATGGCGGCAATTTCAGCCTTGCCCGGCTGCCCGCGGGATCTCTCGGCATTTTCCCGCACATATTCGACTTCACCGAGGGAGCGCAGATGCTCCGGGCCGTCTTCCCGGTAACTGGCATGACACTCCATGAACACGGTTTTCACAACATTATGGCCACTTCCCGTGTCCTGCCACAGGTCTTCGAGCGAGTACTCGATCAAACCACCAGCCGGCCACAAATGGTGATGAGTGTCGATCATGGGACGATCCGGGTCGATTGTTTCCTCCCGGACCGTAGCCAGCCATTCGTTGTCGAGCACCAGCGGGTTTTTGACGTCGATACCTTCTAGTTTGTTATCTGCCATATCGATACTCCTGTGATAAATCGGACGCTAGATTCGCAGCCTTTAGCCAAAAAGTAAACTCAACGCCCCCGTGTCGCCAGGCATTCGACGGACGTCATCCGTCATGCAAACCGGCTTCGCCATAGCGGTGGGCAGGCCCAGCTCCGCCGGGCCCCAACCTACCCGCTTCGCCAAAATGCCCTTTGCCAGGAACGTAATTGACTTCGACACGTATGCCGTCAGGGTCCTCAAAAAGTAGCGAGTAATAGCCGGGCGCAAACCTGGCACCATCTTCAGGGGGATGCACGATGCGCACTGAATCCTGCCGGCACAGGAAGCCGTGGATGCGATCGACATCCTCGCGACACCGGGCGCGAAAGCAAAAGTGATGCAAGCCCACGCTGTCCTGGTCGAAGCGCCGTCTACGCTTATCGACAGGCGCCACGCGCACCAGCACGCCGGTGCGACTGCCGATGCAATATACAGTCTCGTCGTTTCGCACCAGGGTTCGCATATCGAGAAAATGACAAAACGCCTCCCAGAAGGGCAGACTGCGCTGGCCATCGTTAACGGTTAACTGAATATGGGCAATGCCGTTGACCGATACACTCACGGTTTCACTCCCTCGGGATGTTCGGGATGTTGTCTTAGGGCGTCCGGCAATACCGTTCTAACGCAGCCGGATGATTTTTATCCATTGTCCAGATTCCGGTTCGCCACCGGGATACTGACCATTCATCAAGCGTAGTTCGTCGGCGCCGTCCCGGCCAAGCTGCAAAACGGTCGCCAACTTGGCGTAGGTCGCACCTGACTTGGCCTTGACATAGTGGAGGTGCGGCGTCGTGCCACTGCGCCGCGGCGCCCAGGGGCGAAAACTGGCGATGATACTTTTAAAGGTGTCATCGTAAGCGGCAGCACCGTGTTTATCTTCCAGGGTCGCATCGCCTCCCGGTATGCCTTTAAAAACATGGGCTTTGTAACCATAGTAGATCACGGCGAGACGCGTGTCCCGGCCGCTGCTTTGGTCTGTGACGACACCACTGTGGCCCTTCAACCGCGCGACCACCAGCGGTTCGGATTTGCGTATAAAATCTATGCCCAGAGATTTTTTAATAAACGTCTGCGGATCATCCCGCGTGCGCGCGGCCGCCTCCAGTGTCAGCAGAGCGGATTTATCCTCGGGCTCCCCGACAATACGTCCATCCTTTTTCTGGAAGGACCAGCCCTCGGGGTAATCCAGGGTAAAACGCCCCTGCGTGTCGTAGTAACGGTGCTCTTTGCGGCTGGTGCTGGAAGTCCCCTGTCCGAGAGGCAGTCCCTCGGTGGCTTTGCGAAAGGCGACGACCCCCGTGTTACCCCCGGTTAGCGGACCAGGCCGGGAGACCAGTTCGCGAAGCCGCTTGTCGTTGCGCGGGTGTGTGGAAAACAAGCCGTGATATGACACGGGTTTTTTACCGCGCTCGGCAGCACGCTGCTTGGAGAAGCGCTCGTGATCCTTAAGCTGGGAGATCATGTCGATCATGGCCTGGGTCGAATAGCCGGCAGCCGAAAGAAAGCGCGCGCCAACCGCATCCGCCTCCAATTCCATCTCGCGGCCATAACCGCGCACCGTGGCGGCGCCCCACATTGCCGTGGCCTCGCCCAGTTCACCACTGCCGGTCAAAACCGCTAGCAAACCGGCAATCACGTTGGAACCAATCTGCGCCCGTTGTTGACGCGATGCGTGGTCCTCCGTAACGTGAGCCACCTCGTGCGCCAGCACTGCGGCCAACTGGGCTTCCGAATTCATATATGGGAGCAAGCCGCGGTTGATGTATATATAGCCGCCCGGTGTGGCGAAGGCATTGATGTCCGGACTGTCCAGCACAGTAAAGGTAAACTGTCCGTCGGGCAGGCTGGAATGCTCGACAATACGCTGGCCGACTCCGGTGACGTACTCGTTTAGGCCCTGGCCGTCGTATACCGGAATACTAGCGGTGATCTCATCGTACATTTCCTTGCCGATTTTCGCCGCCTTGGCGTCAGACAGCGCCCAGGCTGGGTGCTGAGCCAGCAGCAACAGCAACAGCAGGACAACCGATGCCCGCTTAGGCCTGCAAGCCATCGTACGGCCGTCAAATATCGCCGCAGCCACCATCATGCAAGCAGTTTTCTCCGTTCAGCGAACGCTTGGCCAAAGCACAACATACTTCAGCTAACCGGCAAAAAAAGTGCCCAGCTGATTGCCGATACCCTCGCAGGCCTGACCCTGGACCTGCGCAATGATCGGAACCGGCAGGCCGACCGCGACCATGTAGGAGGAACCCTTGGCCTTAACCTTGACGCGACCCTGTTCCAGCAAAGTGCTAAGGTCCCAAATCACAGCCTCGTACACCGCTTCTTTTTCCCAGGTGGCAAAGCCAAAGCAACCACCACCCCCGGGACCGATCGCACAACTCACCGACCCTTCCCTGTCAGTGGTCTCAGTACTGCCGTCCACCCAGATCATATAGCGGATGTGTCGCCCTCGAATGCGCTCGGCTATCATCGGCTCGCGCAGCATTTTGCCCATACGTTTCAAACCCAGGGGTGCGGTGCGCGGTTCGAACCAGGGATAAGTGGCATCCATAAATTCCGGTTCGGCGACAACATCGACTCTGGCAGCGCTACCGATCTTGTCGCCGATACACTCGATAAAATCCGGCTCGGTTTCATACTGCGCGGCATGGCGGCGACCCAGCACAACGATGGCTTCGCCATTTTTCAAATCCAGCCTTTTACTGTCCTCCCGATATTCGTCAACGGTGGTCGTTGTGCAACCGGCACCCATCGTGCCTAGCAAAAAACTGATCGTGCACAGCATAAAACTGCGCGGAAAGCGTGCCAACAGGCCCTGGGTCATGGCTCCATCTCCGGCAAACCGGCAGCGACGGTAGCCCGGCCATCGAGCCAGAAGCGTATTTCCGGCACACGGGAAAAACCGATAATGAAGTGCGCGCCGGCATCGCGCATGGCCACGAGCGCAGCCTGATTCAGGGCATCGCCGCTGGATTTAAGAAACCGCGTCGGGGTTTTGCCGTATGCCGACATGATCCAATCGGCCAGTGGCTCACCGCTGCCCTCAAAGACTCTCAGGTTGTATCTTACCCAGACTTCATAGACCTTGAGTTTGGTCTGGTAGGGCATGGATATCTGGACTTCGTCCACCACTGGCATAATCATCAGATCCACTTCGGCGCTGTCTGGCAGAGTGTCAGCAAACGTCACGTGTTCGAACATGCCGTTTAGTACCGCCGTAAACAAATCCACCTGGGTTTGTCCGACGGCGACGCTGACTTCTCTGCCATCGTCAGCGTTTTCGAAACGATGTGAGCGAAAAGCCTCGTCAAATACCACCAGTGCCGTCACCGGCAAACGCTGGCTGAGCGGTTCGGGGAAGCTGCCATTGACTTCGACGTGGGTCGCGCAACCCCCAGCCAGCAGGGCAGCCGACAGCAGCAATCTCAGCAGCGACAGTTGCCGCAACCGGGGCACCACCGCGTTCATCGTGGGGCGCCGTCGCTTTGACGCCGGTACTGGCATAACCGTGACCCGTTTATTATCTAGTTAAGGCTGTTGAGCCCGACAAAGGTTCCGCCATTGCGATAACTTAACTCGCGCATTAAAGCGGCAAATCGCGTCGCAGTCTCCATTCTGCCGCCAGCCACCAGGAAATGCACCGGAAATCCCACGGTATGAATGCGCACGAGACGATCGCCCCGACCGCGAGTGGCGTTGATGCGATCTACCGTATTCAGCACCGTGCGAATCGAACCGCCAGTAAAATCATCACCGAACACGTAGAGACTGATTTTCTTGTCCGGCGCGTAAAACGACCGAATCGCGTGTTGAATCCCCTCGACAGGACTCGAGTTGCTAAAGGGATTCCAGGTAACCAGGCGATTGATGATGGCCTTGCGCCGCCCGGGCGTGTCGGGAATCCAGCGACCGCGATAGCCGGAAAACATGTAGTCGCCCATGTCGTTCATGATCTGGATACCCTTCACCCGCGGATAAATATCGAGGATATTAATCATCTCCCGCCGCACCCGCGGCCAGGCAAAATCGAACATGCTGCCGGATGTATCGACGATAAAGACAATGTATTCGCTATCCACCGGAATGCCACCCACGAGCTGATTCTCCCGTCGCGGCCGGTCGGCCAGCAGACGCGCCATCTCCTCCTCCAGCACCTGGAGGGCCAGCGCCAGGCGATCGCTTTCCTCGGTGTCGGACTGGGCTTCGCGACGCTGCTGGCGATCGACGCTGGCTAGCTGTTCGCGCAAGCGGGCGATACGCTGCTGTAATTCAGACAACTGGTTTTGCCTGCCGACGAGATCGCGATTCAGTACACGCACCTCGCCACGCAGGGCAAAAAGCTGCTCCTGCAACTCGGCAACGCTCTGGTCCATGGGTTCGCCCGGTTCCACCGCGCTGAACTCGACGGTCTTGGCCACCAGGAGCAGCAATACGATGGCGCCGAAACCGCAGCTGATCACATCCAGAAAGGAGATACTAATCTCATGCTGCGGGCGACGTCTCAGCTTCATGGCCAGTCCCTCGACGGGCTGAGAAAGGAGCCCCGACTGGCCAGTCCCAACTGCCAGTAGGCCGCTGCCGCACCGGGGTCCCCCTCCATCGGAAACAAAATGACATTCACCGGTACGCCCTTGGGCAGAACCTTGCTCGCCTCGCGAAACAAGTCGCCGCGCTTCTTCCCGGATACGGTACTGCCCCGAGGCGCGGACTTACCCAGCGTCGGCAGGCCATCGGTAAGGAGAAAAACATTGTCAGGTTTCAGGGAAAATTGATCAGCCGCAGTGAAAGCCCTGTACAGATTGGTACCCCCCGCGGGCACGAATGCCTGCAGGCCACGCACCGCCCGGTCGAGGCCGGCGCTGTCAGAGACATCCAGCCAACGACCTTCGGTGCCCGGCAAAACTGCCCTGGTCTCGGTATTAAAGGTATAAATCTGATAGCTGCCCTGACGGGGGAGTTGTGCCGCCAGCCACTCCACAGTGCGAATCGCACGCCGCCATTTTTCTGCGTTCCGTTTGACAGTGTCATCCATATTGCGGCGCCGCACGACGTTGACGATGGTCTCCGCCAGCATGCTGGCCGAGCCATCCACCAGAATCAGCGCCCGCTGGCCACCCAGTTTCAGACCAGTGAGGTATTGTCGATCGCCGTCACCCAGAAATGCCCGCGTATCATCCGCCCGGCCCTCTTTGCGCAAGCGGGCGGTTTCCGCCTCCAGCTTGGTGACCTGTTCACGCAACAGAGCAACTCTTTTTTCCGGATCGTCCTGTATGCCAAGTTCGCGCCGGCGCTCGTTCAGATCATCCAGCACACGCCTGGATTGACCCTGTGCCTGACGAATCTGCTCATCCAGCACTGCCAGCGTATTTTTCAATTCGACCCTGTCGCGTTTACCGACGCGAATATCTTCGGCCAGCAGACGGGCTTCCGCCTGTTCGGCGCTACTGCCCTCGATAGCGCTCGTAGGCTCGTGCTTCAGGATCAGGAAGAGCAGGGTCACTGCGCCAAAACCGCAGGCCATGATGTCGAGAAAGGACAGGCTGAAAGTGCTGATGCGCCTTTTCTCTCGAGCCAAGTCAATGCACCTCGATCAAGGTCACCGATTGGCCACGAAAAACCAGTGTATCGCCCACCTTCAGGCATTTCGCATTGCCCGAACATTGCACCGCTTCGGTTTCCCGTTCGATGTATAAACTGGTGCTGTCGGCATTGCGGCGCAGCGCAAATCCGGCCACCCCTTCGCGGCCGAATACGGCCGACAAGGGCTGATCGCCGGTCATTTGCAACGCCCCGTCGCGCCACATGACAGCCAGCACAGAGGCTACCGGATAGGCGGTATTGTCATATAACACGTGCGTCGGGACGGCTTCGAGCGCAGATCCCACCGTTGGCGGGGAAGCCACTGAGGGAAGCGCCGCGGCATCTGACGCTACCGGTAGCGCGGTGATAAACCCCAGTGAAGTCCTGTCATCCACAATGTAAGACAGATGCCTCTGACACGCCGCGACCGCTGCCTCGGCCGACAAAGCCACAGTCGGCAGCGCTATAGCCTGAGCAACATCATCAACACCCGGCAGGACCGCCACGCGATGGCTCAGCAACAGAACATCGGCAGCGGGCAAGCGCCCCATTGTCTCGATGAGATGCTGCCACCTGGCGTGGCTTGCAGCAAGCAACTCACTGCGCAGAATATTCAACCGGAAATTGCCCCGGTTTGCAGTGAGTTCGATTTCCAGCTCGGGCTGCGCCACCAGCTTGGCGACAAAGTCCGGCAGCAGGTCGCGAAGCTGCTGCTCGCCGGCGGCGGTGTGCAGAGGGTCGTAGCGGTACTCTTCAATAAAGCGATTGGCGATATGTCCGGCCCAGATATCGAAAAAGCCCTTGAGTGCCAGCTCGGGATATTGGCTGGCCCGGCGCCTCGCCACCATATCGCTGCAATCAAGCTCGGTGACGACCGCCGTGTGCATCTGCATATCGACGTGCAGCACCCGGCCCGTCGCACCAGCCAGACTGGCGGCCGCCACACCGGCATCGACCAGGCCTGCAGCAGTGAAAGCCGAGGCCTTGACCAATCCGAGCAAGACGCTTAGCTGGTCGTTGCTGACATTGCCGGGGACGGCAAATACCACTTCTTCGGGTCGTCCTGCGGCTTCATAGAGTGCCTGCAGCTGCGCGTATGCCAGATCGGCGTGGTGCCGAGCGTACTTGCTCGTCGCCGCCAATGGCGACAGATTAAGTTGATGCCAGTATTGGTTATAAGCCTGCTGGGGCAACAACCAGGCCTGCTGCAATGCCTGTTCGCCGGTGATAATGCCTTTTTTAGTCAGCAGAGCGCAGCCCGGAGTGACGATAGTGACATCGCCATGCCGGCACAAGATACCGCTGTCATTGAGCTCGATAAACGCTGTGCTCATGCTCGATGGCTCCGCGTGAGACCCCTGTAGCAAGCGCCGCTCTCGCCGAAACACCTAAAAACAACTTCGAGTTCAATCACTTTTCAGTAAGCTCAACATGTTTTTATCACAGTAAGCGTGGGAATCCAGAACGAGGCGCTCCTGCATCAACTGCAGTTGGTGCATAAAAAACATGACGACAATGCTGATAACCAGCGCAATAAAAGTCGAGTTGAATGCAACCCCGAGACTGGCGGTGACACCGGCGATATCGCCTTCTACGGCACGGTGCGCCTGACCCAGAGCTTCGCCAATGCCGCGTACGGTGCCGATAAATCCGATGGAAGGAATAGCCCAGGCAATGTAACGCACCATCGACAGTTCCGAGTCCAGCTTGTCCGATTCAGTATCGCAGACCTCGCCTACTGCCGCCGAAGCATCCTGGATATTGCGCGTAGAACTAAAACGCTGGAGGCCGGCAAGCAAGGCCCGTGGCAGCAGAAACTCCCGTTGCGGCACCGGTAGCGCCTGCAATGGCCGCGATAGCTGACGCGCGTCATCGGCAAGGATGCGCGTACCCTCGCCCACGTTTAACAGCGCCTCTTCGTTAAGCAATCGATGTTCCCCCAACGTGCGCCGCGCCTTGTAGGCCATGATCGCCGCAGCCCACAGAAACAGGATAAAACAAGCCTCCTGCTCGTAATCCTTGACGACAATGTAAAACGTTCTTTCTGCAACCACGGTTTCGCCCGCGGCTTCCCGCGCCAACTGCTCTTCCATGATGGCGGCCGCATTGGGTCGAACAAGCGCCACGTACAGGGTGTGCACGAGAATAATGGCCGCCAGCAAGGCGAACAACTGAAACAAAAACTCGGAGGTGTGTTTTGATCTCATAGGGAAGCCACAATTTATTACGCCGACTCGAAGTCCTGCGAGGCATTCAGCCGATATTTATATGTCGACCGGAAAGGATACCGAATAGTCCTCGGAGATTTCTTCCGAGGGCTTAAATTCGCCCGTTTGTTTTGCCGTCGCGCGGGTTTGCCTCTCCGTCTTGCTGTTGCTTTTCGTAGCAGCGGGCGACGCAGTCTCGGGGTTTTGCCCAACACCTGCCTTGCGGTCTGCCGCCTCCACGCCCACGTCGCCGACTTGCACTTCGGTTTCTCCCGCTGCCACTGCAGACGGCAGCCAGGATCCACCGAGGAGAATTGCCCAAAGATACCAGCACAGGGAAAGCCGTACCCCCGACTTGGAATTGGACCCGTCTGCACTCGGTGCCCGCGGTCTACTCAGCATTCGTTCCAGCATGGTGTGTGTCCTGAAAATTATATCCTTACGATTTGCAGATTTATGGTTTCTCATTGTCAGTGGTCGAGAACCCGGTAGGTTTTAGACCTCGCATCCGCTTCGCACCCTTGGCTTAGCGCTTTTATTTTTTTCAGCTTGGTTAACAACATACACTCCTAGCTCTAGTGTGCCGAATGCCTGCGCATTTCAGCATTCCACGATCCACACCCAACCTGATCTATTCCGCATATCGGGCGACACGAAAGCCAAGATCGTCGCGTGGCTTGTCGCCATAGTCGCGATAGGACAAGCGCAATTCGGTCACACCACCGTGGCGCCAGCTGGAGCCACGGATAACCCGAAACTGACCTGTATCGGGCCCCAGCGGGTCCGTTTGCGCTGCCGGCGACAGCGTGGCAGCGATACTGTAGTAATCGTGCACCCACTCGGCGACATTGCCAGCTAAATCGTACAAGCCCTTGGCGTTGGCAGGAAAGCGGGCAACGGGCGCCGATACCACGTACCCATCGTCGTAACCCGGCAGGCTGCGGCGGACAATATCGGCTGCACTGCGATCGGCAACATTAGCGACTTTGCCTTTAGGTATTAATTCATCGCCCCAGGGGTATTTCAGCATCGCGCCACCAGGCTGCCAGCGGGCAGCCCAAACCCACTCTGCCTCGGTAGGCAAGCGATAGCCCATCGAGTTCTCGTTAACTCCCGTGACGGCACCGCCGGTGACCACATAAAAAGGCTCGAGTTTTTCCTGGGCGCTGAGCCAATTGCAATACAGGGCCGCCGCCTGCCAGTCGACATTGACCACCGGTTGCTCGCGGGTATCAAGCGTATTACCGTCTGCATGCTTGGAACTGTGCCCAGCGCGGAACTGGCGGAACTGGCGATTGGTCACTTCAGTTGTCGCCAGATAAAACGGTCGTTTCAGACGCACATCGCGTAGAATTTCATTGGCCTGCCTACCGCGTTGCCGGCGCGACGCGCCCATAGTGAACTGCGTATTCGGGCGAAACAACTTGAGCTGGTGTCCGGCGGACGACGTCGTCGAAGCTGGGATTTTTGCCAACCTGGCCTGGGTCTGCGTCTGCAGCGAAAAATGCAGCGACTGCTCGACGTCGGGTTTGGGTGTCAGTTCGCGGACGACGCTAACATAGCCTTCAGCCCTGGCTTCGATACGCGTCGGCCTCGCCAGTAACGATAGTTTCAGCGGCGCAGACCCACGGTAATCTCCGTCCACATATATTGTCGCCTGCGCCGGTTTGGCGGTGACATTGACCGCACTCATTCTCGCCTGTAGCGGGATTTCCAGTCTTTTCTGCTCGCCCGATGTTAGCGTCAATTGCCGGCTGGCACGCGCGTAGCCATCGAGAAACAGGCTCAGTTGATGCTTTTTGTCCGGGGCAAGCGCTACAACCGCCGGCGTGACGCCGACGAACTGCCCGTCGACTGTAATGCGCGCCCCGGCGGGAACGGAGGAAAGCGTCAGCTCGCCATCGGCTGGCGAAAACGTCACAACTGGATAAGCCTGGCGTTCTCCCACCGGTACACTCAATTCCCGACTCCAGGTTTTATACCCCGGCAGCCGCAGTTCGACGGTTTCACCACTGGCCAGAACCGGGACCTCGGCTGGCGTCGCACCGTGCTCTACTTCGCCGACAAAAATAGCCGCACCCGACGGTACCGTGGCCAGTTCGAGGAAACCCCAGGCAGGAGCAAGCTGGTATTCGCGTGCCTGGATTTGATCGCGACCCTCGATATCGATCTGTTCCGTGACCGGCAAATAGCGTTCGGCACGGATTTCCAAATCGTGCCGACCCGCTTCCAGATCATTGATAGTTAGCGGCGTCGTACCCTGCTCGCTGCCATCCAGAATCACTGATGCATTGGGCGGCACGGTTTTGATTTCCAGATGCCCGGGTAGGATTTCAAGCTCGATCTGATGTTGCTGGCGATCGGCTTTGCTGACCTGCAACGCTATCTCAACTGGTCGATATCCCTCCGCGGAGATGTGCAATTGATACGCGCCGGGGCGCAGCAGGACGTGCTCGCTCAAACTCAAGCTGGGGCCACCCGAGATATCGATGTTTGCGTTCGGGGGGTCGACCACTATCGTGACGGCACGCGCAGTAATGAGAAACCAGAGCGCAAGCCCGATCAAGACCAACGCACATAGCAACAATAGCGGAAACAACCCCGGCAATCGTCTCGGCACACTCGCGTTTTGCGCTGGCACGAAATCTATAGGCGCAATCGGCGGCGGCTCGCGCTCGACACCGGAGTTTTGGCCGCCGCCGGCAGTATCCGTATCGTCCGAGGTACTGCGCTGTCCCCCGGTGGTTGGAAAAGAAGACATCAGATCGGCTCCGTACAGGCAACCAGAATGGGGGCCTCGGACTCGCCGCTAACGACAAAATCTACTCGGACATCGCGATAGCCCGGACGCACGCCCTCGGCAACGTATTTGCCAGGCCTGAGTTCGATGGTTTTTTCCCTGAACTGGCCCAACTCGCCCAGCCGTAGCACCGAAACCCTGGTTTCGTTGTCGGACTGCACCACGACTGGACGGGGCGTCACCGCACCTTGCAAAAGCACTTCCAGGCGCTCGACCTGCTGATTGATGCGCGGGCCGTCCGGGCGCACCTTCTGGGCATCGGACAATGCCTGCCGAGCTTCTCGCAACACGCTCGGAGAAGATAGCCGCAATGGCGCGCCGATCAACTTTTGCAACTGGCTGTCCAGATCAGCGCGGGCCTGGCTGCGAATGCGGCCGGTACGCGCTGCCACTACAGAGCTGTCGGAAGCAATCACCTTGTCGTAGGCCGTCACAGCCTCGACCCAGCGCTCTGCGGCTTCGTGTTCTTTCGCCGCCTCAAGCCAACTTCGCTCCCGGCTTTGATTCAATTCATTTTGCGCCTGCACAAGTGCCTGGCGGGTCGTCTCCGAATCAGGTTTTTCCGACAGTGCCTGGTTAAATTTCCGCACCGCAGCGCTGAAGTTGCCCGCCTCCAACGCCTGGTATCCGGCATCCAGCGCTGACTGAAACGCCCTTTCACTCAAAATGCGTCGACTTTCCGCCAGCCCGCTTTGCCCGCGCCGGGACTGGCTGTCCAGCGTCAAAGCCTGAGAAAACAGTGCTTGCGCAGCTTCGGGCGCGCCTTTCGACAGTCGGTCCTCGGCTTCGGTCAGCACAGCCATCACCTGTGGTAATTTCGCCACCCGTTCCAGAGCCTGTTGTGCCTCGGCATGGGCAGGCTGCATACGCAATACGGTTTCCAGCGTGGCTCTTGCCGTCGGTTCGTCCCCCGACTCGATCGCCGCCAGGGCTTCCTTAAGCATTTTCTCGAGGGTGCCAGCTAAGCTATCGCCAATGGCATCGAGCTCTTTTTCGCTTTGCAGGTAAGCTTTCTGCGCGACCTCGTAGCGAGCCTGGCGATAAAGACGATCACCGCTTTCCGCACGCTCGATGGCAGAGGCAAAGGCCGTCCCGGCCCATTCACTGACGGCGCTTGCCTCGAGTTGCCTTTGCTTTTCGACGACGCGCGCCAGCACATCCTGGGCCGCGCGCCGCGCGGCAGCCTTTTGTTGTTGCTCGTAGGGCGATGCGGGGGCAACGCTGGTCGGTACATCCGCTATCGGCTGTTTCGTGTTTTCGCCGATGACTGTTTCCTGCCGACCCCCAATACTCTGAAAATACACCGCGATCAGCGCCAGCGAACCAAGTAGCACTAGTGCCAAACCATAGCGAATGACCGTCCTGCGCGTATCCGCGTTTGCAGGAACGGCTGCGGACTGCGCCCTGGATTCTGCCTCCGGTATCGCAAGGCCTGTTAATTCAATATCGGCCGCTTCGATCGGCTCGATCTGTTTACGCTCGCCCTTCAATGCCGGCACCCACGACTACTGGCCGCGCTCGGCACGGTAAATTTTTTGTAAGATTTCCTGCCATTGCTGGTATTGGGCCTGAACATTACCGGTCAGCGTAATGGTCTGGTCTTCCAGCTCGATGACACGTGGTTCCAGTTCCGCCTCCAGCGATTCACCCAGTTCAGCGAGCGCCTCCACATGAATTTGCGCCTCAGCCTTTTTTGCCAGGCCACTCTTTACCAACAGGGCGCCACTGCCAATGGCCACCGCGCCCCCAGCCCGCGCTGCGCCGCTGTTACTACCTGCTGCGGCAATCCCGGCGACAACCGCAGCGACTCCCCCGACTGTACGCTGTAAAGACTGGCGCTTGAGTTCGCGCGCCGCCAGCACTTCGTCATAGCTCTGGCTGCGCCAGCTCTGATAAGGCCCCTGCATGTTTCGGGAAAACCCGTCGTAATACTCCTGCACGGTATCGATGTATAGATAGTCCCGTTCGCGCAGCCGCTGAATCCGCTGCAGGATGGGATCGTTGATCGCAGGTAGACGAACCGCCTTCAGGTGTCCTTTTTTATCGGTTTGCAAATGCTCCGTATAAGCTTCCGGGGCGAACTCGCGGGCAAAACGCAATTGCGAGATCGTGCGCACAGCCATTGCTTCACTTGCCGAAAGCGATTGCCGCCAGATCAGCAGGTCGTTGGCGATCCGGTTAAATAACCCCTGAAAAGGATCCCGATCCAGCTGTTTGCGACGCTCGTAAGCGTACTTCCCAACCTCTTCTTCGTAACCCTTTTTAAATAATGTCTTGCCGCTGGAATCACTGACCGCAATATCGAGCTCAAGACGTTCGCCATCCGAATGCACGATCTGGCCACGCACGTAGATATCGGTGACGACCGTTTCGGATGGCAACATGCGCACCGCTCCCCACGCCGCCGTTTCCTGAATGGTTTCGGTGAGTTGATTGGCCAGATAATGGGCCTCGGCCATACGCACCTGGGGCAATACGGTGTCGTCGTCCGATTCTTCATCGAGACCGGGATCAAAACTCAACACTCCGACATCGAGCAATTCCGCCTCGGCGACTTCACGAGTCTGTTGCGCCAGTGGCGTGTGCGTCGTCGAGTTAACCTTTATTGGCGCATTGCAACCGGAGACAAATACAGCGGCAACCAGGAGCAGGCCCGCGAATTCGAGCGCCGTTACCGATGAGCGGGGAAAACAAGCCGGTAGTATCATTTCTGGTTCTTGTATTTCCGGTATTCATCCCAAAGCTTGTCCCGCAACGCCGGATCCTTTTCCCTGAGCGCTGCCTCGCGAATCTGACGCGCCACGATGTCGTCGTCGTTACCGTCTCCGATATCTTCTGGAATGCCGCCCTTCGCGCTGCCCGGCGCCGGTCTGCCGCCTCCACCCTCGGCGGCGAGGTCGCCCTCGGTCACAGCCGCAGCATCGTCATCAGCGTTACCGGTTTGCTCCGATGCCCCTTCCGACCCTGCTGCCTCGGTCGAGTCGGTCGCAGACTCGGGAAATTCCCCGTAACCTGGTATACCCTCCTCCAGGTCGCCTTCTTCAAATAAGTCCTCTGCTGTTGCCGGCTCGCCTCCTGCATCTGCATCTTCGTCAAACGCCGCAGTGGAGATGGCCTCTGCCTTGGCGCGCTCGTCGAGAATCATGCCATCAAAAACTGCGACCGACGCGTCCAGTTCGCCATCGAGTCCGGCCACCACTTCTTCGACAGTCGTGCCTGGCTCGCCGGTGGCACCGGCCTGACTCGACGCACCGGCGTTAGCGGATGCACTCGGTGCCGCAGTGGCGCCCGGCCGCGAAGCAGGAGCCGTTTGCATCGTATCTGTCGATTCGGTGGTTTCGATCGCCTGTGCCGATGACGACGACGTGGTCTCGCAACCTGCCAGCAGCACGAGAGCGAAAATACCTGTTATAAACAAAAAAAAGCGGCTGTTCACGATCATCTCACCAGGGGAAATTTGTAGACATATTCCTTGGTGTCGACCGCAACACCGTCGACAAAGCGGGGACGAAAACGCGACATCTTGAGCGTTTCATAAGCAGCACGTCGTATATGTCGGTCGCTCTTGGTGCCGGCCTTGACTATAGATATGTTGTCCGGCGCACCCCGAGCAGAGACATTCAGTTCTGCGGTGACGTAAAGTGTCGCCGTTTCATCGGGTGCTAATTCGAGCTTGCTGGCGGGAAGTAGCACTGGATTACCGAACCGCTGACTGAGTAAGGCTTCGCCCGAATCCAGTGATTCAAGCAAGGCAAAAGCGCGTTGGTAATAGGCCATCGCGTTATCGCGATTGTTAAACATCAACTGCCAGTCACCTGCTTCGATATAGGCATCGACCAGTTGTTCCGGCCGGGCATCCCGATTGTCGGACAACAAAGCGATGATGTGTTCATGGGCCTGACGCCCATTGCGAAACCCGCTGTGCGACAGGGTCGCCGCGCGTACCGCAGACGGATAAAAACTTTTGCCCGCGGTTGAACTGTACATGGAATCCACAGCAGAAACCCACTCATCGCCCTGGTGTTTGGTGAGATAAAAACTGACCAACGCCGCCGTACGCAACGCCTCTATCCTGGTTTCTGTAGCCAGATCAGGTATCCGGTCGAGATCGCGAAGCGCCACGCTGATCAGGCTGTGCGCTGTAGTCAGATGATCGATACGCGAATCGCCTTCGTCTACCAGATAGGCATCCACGTGCCAGGCGGCAAGTTCGCGCAATATCTCCAGACTTGCCTCGTTAAAGCTGTCCTGGTTTTTCAGATGCAGACCAAGCAGTCTATGGTAATCCTCCGTCACCTCACTAAACAGATTGAGCGCCTTTCGGCTGTCGATCATTGCCTTCAACATGGGGGCCTGCGACAGACTATACAGCCCGTCGTTGACGCGATGAACATGCATCGCCCGCTGTAATATCTTGAGTGCACGGCCGTGGTAACCGCCGTCCTGCAATTTGACCGCCAGGTCGTAGAGCAACTCGGAAGACGGCAGATAGTATGGGCCGTTTTCCTTCAGACTTTCGATCATGCGAGTGTAAGCGGCGAGCGATGGAGCGGAAGCAGTCGGCTGGGAGTCCGCTGTAGCGGAGTCAATCCGGTCAGATCCGGCCATGACGCCCTGACCGACCGGACTGTCGACGGCAGCCGCGGCGCCCCTGATCGGTGTTACGCTCCCCGGAGCCGGGCTGCCAGGCACAGTTGCGCTCTCAGTCTCCGCAAACCCGCACAAGGGTACCGCAGTCAAAAAACTCACCAAGCACGTAACTGCTTTAAACTTATTGAGATTCATCGTGGTTCTGCGCTTGCTCGCAATGACCTGCCGACGGGTAACCAGACCGCTTCAGACGCGCCACCGGCATCGTGCAGGCACTCGGGGGTTCGGCAACGCGGCTGCTACGTATCATCATGCCAGACATCGTAAAACTTACTGGAATCCTCATCACCGGTTTCAGGTCTTAATTCCGTATGATTGACGTTTTGATTATTGGTCCTGAAAAACGTTCCGGTCAATATAGCGGTACCGGGATGTCGGCGACGCGATCTTTCCAAGGTAATGACGTCGCAACAGAACGGATTTCCCGCGAACGGCTCAGCGCCAGCGTCGCTCCCAGGCCAACAGCACCCGCTCTGGATACCAGTACTCCCCGTAACTGCCGTTGTAGCGAGCCAGCGCGTCGGGTAGATGACCACTTTCTTTATCAAGATAATATTTAAGAATCGTGCAACCGTATCGCAGGTTGACGTCTGGATCGATCAGATTATCGCTCGCTCGGCCCAGCTCGTTCTTCCAGAAAGGCATAACCTGCATCAGACCCTGGGCACCGGCGCGCGACACTGCGTAGGGATCGAAACGACTTTCTATTTCTATGACGGCAAGCACAATCTCCGGCCGCAAACCGGCACGCGTCGCTTCCCGGTGAATCTTGCGCAACAACGCCAGGCGCTTCGATTTGCTGGGCACCATCTTTGCCAACACGGTAGATTTAGCCAGCAACCAGACCTCGGCGTCATAGCGGTCCTCGAAACTGTCGGCGACACCCACCGTCTGGCGCAGCAAGGCAAGCAGTTCCTGATCAACTTTTTCGGCTCTGACTTCGATGCTGAAACACAACAGCAACACGACGAAAAGCGCAGCCCGAACACCGCTTCTTACTGGCAAGCACCCAAGTGGGGGCTTGCCCTGTTTAGCTAAGGCTAGCACTAAACTATCCTCGAACAATTCGGCTTTGCGCTCGACGGCTCACTAGTGACCAAACGCCGACGATTGTTAATCGGAAGACCCTAACCATCATCCGGTCTGATTTTGCGTACCGAGTCTGCTTGCGATAAAGTCGAGAGCATCTTCGAGCGCAACCTCGCGTGTCGACTTTTCAGCGCGATACTTGTACTCGACGTTGCCGTTCTCCAGCCCACGGTCTCCGATGACCAGCCGATGGGGAACACCGATCAGCTCGACATCTGCCAGCATGACGCCAAGCCGGGCTTTTTCTTCGTCCATCAACAACACCTCGTAACCCGCCGCAACAAGCTGCTCGTAAAGGGTCTCGCTAACCTGGCGCACGCGCTCTGATTTGTGGCCATTCACCGGCACGATAGCAACACTGAATGGCGCGATTGCCTCGGGCCAGCAAATTCCCTGCTCGTCGTGGTTCTGCTCGATTGCGGCGGCCACCACTCGCGTTACACCTATGCCATAGCAGCCCATGGTCATCACTTGCTCCTGACCCGCTTCATCCAGGACTGTGGCGCCCATCGCCGCACTGTACTTGGTTCCCAGCTGAAAAATGTGGCCAACTTCTATTCCACGCTTAATTTCCAGCGTGCCACACCCATCCGGACTGGGATCCCCCGTGATCACTTCTCTGATATCGACAATCTGATCGGCATGGCAATCGCGCTCCCAGTTAACGCCGCACAAGTGAAACCCATCCCGATTGGCACCACAGACAAAATCCGCCAGGTGGGCGGCACTGCGATCGACAATGATGGGTAGTGACAGCCCTACCGGACCCAATGACCCTGTGCCGCTGCCAACGGCCCTGCGAATCTCGGCGTCCTCGGCAAACACCAGGGGACTACCAACCCCGCTAATTTTTTCGGCCTTGATGGCGCTGAGTTTATGGTCGCCACGCAGCACCAGAGCCACCAACTGGCCTGCCTCTTCTCCTCTGACAATCAGAGTTTTTACGGTCGACTCGACAGACCGGCCGAGAAAGTTTGAAACTTCCTCGATCGTACGCTGGTCCGGCGTTTCGACCTCCTCGATATCCGCCACGGCAGGCGGGCGTTCCCCGACGGGCGCCAGCGCTTCGGCCATTTCTACGTTGGCTGCGTAATCGCTCTGTGTCGAAAAGGCGATGGCGTCTTCACCGGAGTCGGCCAGTACGTGAAACTCGTGAGAGTGGCTGCCACCAATACTGCCGGTGTCGGCCAACACGGGGCGAAAATCCAGGCCAAGGCGCGTGAAAATTCGCGTGTAGGCCTCGTGCATAACATCGTAGGTCTCCTGCAAACTGGCCTTATCCTGATGGAAAGAATAAGCGTCCTTCATGATGAACTCGCGTGCGCGCATGACGCCGAACCGGGGTCGAATCTCATCGCGAAACTTGGTCTGAATCTGATAAAAATTAGCCGGTAGCTGTTTGTAACTGCGTACCTGGTTGCGAATCAGATCGGTGATCACTTCTTCGTGAGTCGGGCCCAGACAAAACGGGCGTTGATGTCGATCTTCAAAACGCAATAACTCCGGCCCGTATTGCTGCCAGCGCCCGGACTCCTGCCATAACTCCGCAGGTAACACCATTGGCATTAACACTTCCTGCGCGCCCGCGCGATCCATTTCTTCGCGCACCACTGCTTCGACCTTGCGCAATACCCGAAGGCCCAGCGGCAACCAGGTATATAGACCGCTCGATAGTTTGCGGATCATGCCGGCCCGCAACATCAGTTGATGGCTGACAATCTCGGCGTCTGCGGGAGTTTCTTTTAACGTGGCAAGTAAAAAACGGCTGGCGCGCATGAAAAATATTCCAGATTACTCAATATATCGACTTCACATTTTACGGCCACACCTGCGCAGGGTACAGTGAAGGGATGAACACCTTTGAACTCGACCAACGGTTGCAGCAAGACACTTATCACATCGGCGA
>DJFY01000091.1:0-1027 GCA_002431545.1 Cellvibrionales bacterium UBA5860
CCCGCCAACGCTATGGCCGTGCATATGGTGAAAATCCGGGGGCTCGACAATTTCTCCGTTCTCGTTTCCCACGTTCTGGTGCCGCCGGCAATCGAGGCAATTGTGTCGGCGCCGGACAACCGCGTTCAGGGTTTTCTCGCCGCCGGGCATGTCTGCACCGTGATGGGGACCCAGGCTTATTTGCCGCTGGCTGAGAAGTACGGTGTGCCCATTGTCGTTACCGGGTTCGAGCCGCTGGATATTCTCGAGGGCATATATCGATGTGTCCGGCAACTGGAGGACGGGCGCGCGGAGGTCGAAAATCAATATCATCGTGCCGTCCGCGACGATGGCAATATTACGGCGCGGGCGCTGCTGGCAAGGGTTTTCCGCGTGGTGCGTCGCCAATGGCGGGGCATCGGGGAAATCGCCGACAGCGGCTGGGGACTGACACCGGAATACGCGGAATTTGACGCCGAAAAACGCTTTGGCATTGCCGATATTGTGGTGGCGGAGCCCGAACAGTGCATTAGTGGCCTGGTGTTGCGGGGGCTGAAAAAGCCCATCGAGTGTCCGGCTTTCGGCAAACAATGCACGCCGGAGCGCCCCCTCGGTGCGACGATGGTTTCCGGCGAGGGCGCTTGCGCGGCGTATTACCGTTATCGCAGAGAGGGGGCCGCATGAGCGATGCAAAAACCTTTGACCTGAGTTGCGGCCTGCCTATTGAAAATCATGCTCGCATTAAGCTCGCCCATGGGGGTGGTGGGCGCGCGATGGCGCGACTCATCGAGGAAGTATTCATAGCGGCTTTTGACAACCCGCTGCTGCGGGAGGGGCACGACGGTGCGGTGCTCGATTTGCCGCGGGGACGCAGTGTGCTCACGACCGACAGTTTCGTGGTGCGGCCCCTGTTCTTTCCCGGTGGCGATATCGGCTCGCTGGCAATCAACGGTACCGTCAACGATCTGGCGATGTGTGGCGCGAAACCCCTGTATCTGACGGCATCTTTTATTCTTGAGGAAGGTCTGGAAACCGAAATCCTGCGGCG
>DJFY01000091.1:1351-9767 GCA_002431545.1 Cellvibrionales bacterium UBA5860
GAGCGGGGTCACGGTGATGGCATCTACATCAACACCGCTGGCGTCGGTTGTATCGAGCGCGACATGTCCGTCGCACCGCAACGCATCGCCGCGGGGGACGCGATTCTGCTCAGCGGCGATATCGGGCGTCACGGCATGGCAGTGATGGGTGCGCGCGAGGCGCTGGCTTTTACCACGCCCATTGAAAGCGACTGCGCGTCCCTGTGGCATACCGTCGATGCGCTGTTGTCGGCAAATATCGACGTGCATTGTCTGCGCGACGCGACGCGCGGCGGACTCAGCGCCGTGCTCAACGAGCTGGCACAGGCCAGCGGCCTGCAATTCGACATTGTCGAGGGCGATATTCCCGTGTCGG
The DNA here is from genome assembly GCA_002431545.1 of Cellvibrionales bacterium UBA5860. Lineage (GTDB taxonomy): Bacteria > Pseudomonadota > Gammaproteobacteria > Pseudomonadales > Porticoccaceae > HB2-32-21. Next base: position 1,707 of record DJFY01000091.1, read on the forward strand.
CGCGCGTGCGCGGTGCCTGCGAGGTGCTGGGCCTGGATGCGATGCAGGTTGCCTGCGAAGGCCGCTTCGTTGCCCTGGTGCCGGAAAGTGCAGCAGAGCGGGCGCTGGCCATTATGAAGTCACGGGACGACGCCGCGAGAATAATCGGCCGCGCTACAGCCGGCGAACCTGGACTGGTGACCCTGCACACCCTCATTGGTGGGCGCCGCATACTCGATATGCCGGCGGGAGAGTTGTTGCCAAGGATTTGCTGAAATGAGTTGGAATTAAGTCGAGGCCATGAACCGCTCGCTGGGAATTTACCCAGGAGACAGTCACGTACGTTCTTGTATATTGACGCTCTGTTTTGTCTGATGCCTGGTCTCCATTGTGTCCAAACTTTCCGCCATCGGGAGATAAATTGTTTAGCAAGTCGTGGCGGTAGCTATGCCTAAGGTTCGACCAGGCTGATTCCTTACCGCGGTTTTCGATCAAGAAGGCGTCCAATTGATCGCCAACAACGGCGGGAATCTGGCTAAAATTGGCCAACTGATCTGATACAGATCGGACACGGACCATTCGGATACGGATAATGGAAGAGCTGACGCTGCAGATTGCCGCGACCGATATTGACTGGTCCCGGTTGCTGGAACCGGACATGATTCTGCGCATTGTGGCGCAGGTCTTCCTGTTAATTGCTTCGGCATTTTTCTCCGGTTCGGAAGTCGCGCTGTTTTCTTTGTCGAAGGCAGAACTCACGCAACTTCGGCGCGAACGCAACCCCCAGGCCGGGACTTTATACGCCTTGCTGGATCAGCCGCGCCGGCTGATTATTTCCATCTTGTGCGGCAATGAATTTATTAATGTCGCTGCCGCGGCAAACATGGCGGCGATTCTGCTGGTGCTGGTGGACGAAGCTTCCGCCGCCTGGGTCAATATGCTGATCATGGTGCCGTTGCTGCTGCTGGTGGGTGAAGTGACGCCCAAGACCATCGCCATATCCGATCCCGTCGGTATCAGCACCCGGATTATCGCCAGACCGATGAGTGTCTGGCTGAAGGTGGTCGCGCCGCTGCGTTTTCTCGTGCGTTTCCTGTCTGACAAGTTGACGACGCTGTTCGTCGGCGAGGAAAAATCCCCTGGCAATATTATCCAGGTTGATGAGCTACGCACCCTGGTCAGGGATTTGCAGGAGTCGGGGGAGCTGAAACTGGAAGAACGCGTACTCGCCGACGCACTGCTGGAGTCCGGCGCAACTGAAGTCATCGCGGTGATGAAGCCCCGCACCCAGGTCGCCTTCGTCGACATCGCCCAGCCACTGACTGCGGTCCGCGACAGCATGATCAGCTACCAGCAGCAGCGCATCCCCATTTATGCGGGACACCGGGACAATTTACAGGGTTTCGTCCATGCTGAGGACCTGATGGGCCTCTCTCTGGCGGGCGAAAATCTCGACGACCACCCCATCGAATCGGTACTGCACCCCGTGGTGGTAGTCCCGCCCACCAAGCGGCTGGATGAAATGCTTGAATATTTCATCGCGCATCAGCAGCTGGCGGCCGTGGTGCTGAATGAATTTGGCGGCGTCGAAGGGATGATTTCAATTCGTGGGCTGGTTGAATCCGTCTTTGATCCACTGACCAGAACAGCATCCGCCGGCGAAGCGTTTGCCGGCTCCGATCCTGGCTACTACGAAGTGCCGGGGGAGATGAAACTCACCGCGTTTAACGATCTGACCAACTACGGCATCAGCGATCCGCGCATGACCACCATTGGCGGTGTGGTTTTCAGGCATCTGGATCGGCTGCCGCAGGAGGGGGATGAACTCATCGTCAACGGCGTTGAGATTCGTGTCGAGAAAATGCATGAGCACCGCATCGTGTTGCTCAGAGTGGCGCGCAGTGCGCCGGGCCGCAGTGGAGAAACCGAGAATGATTGACCTGCTCTGGATGATTCCCATCATGGTCCTGCTGATGGCGGTGAAGGCTTTTTTTGCCGGTTCGGAAATTGCCCTGGTCAGTTCGGACAAGATCAGACTTCGTCATCGGGCGAGTCAGGGAGACAGCAAGGCAGCCGCCGTATTGAAAGTGGAACGGCGCCCGGAGCTTTCGCTGGCCACCACGCTCGTTGGGACCAATATCTCCATCGTCGCACTGACGACCCTGGGCACCATTCTCATGGTGCGTTTTTTCGGTGAGCAGGGCGAGCTCTGGGCGATCCTGATTTTTTCGCCCATCTTTCTGATATTCACCGAAGTGGTACCGAAGAGCATCTTTCAGCAAAACGCTGACCGGATCGCACCGCTGGTGGTCACGCCACTGCGCACGTTTATGTTCATCATCTTTCCGGTCGTTTACGGTTTTGCTCTGCTGGCACGGACCGCCGCGCGCCTGGTTGGCGGCAAGGGTATGCGGCATGTCTCCATGACCCGGGAAATGGTGCGCGCTGTGCTTGATCAGGCGGACACCGCCGGGGACGTCAGTTCCCTCACCTGGAACCGCCTGCGCAAGGCTTTTCAGCTGGCCGATGTGACTGTCGGCGAAGTGATGATCCCCCTCGCGGAAATGACCACCATAAACAAGCGAGACGCCACCGCGTCGGCAATTGCGCTGGCCTGTGGCAAAGGTCACTTTCGAATACCGGTTTATGATGACGAGGCCGGGGGTATTACCGGCGTGGTTGCGCTGAACGTATGGAAACTTCTACAACCGGGGATTGCCGAAACACCCCTTGAATCCCTCATCCACGAAGCGGAATTCGTGGTTGCGCAGCAACCGGTTTATGAGCTGCTGCCGATTCTCAAACAGCGCGAAGACCGGATGGCGATCGTGCTTGACGAGTTCGGCTCCGCAATCGGCATGGTCACCCTGGAAGATATTCAGGAAGAGGTGCTGGGCGATTTCGTTGGCGTGGGTTACAACATCCCCGGCTATGTTCACCGTACCAAGCATGGTATCAAGGCGCTGGACGGTGGCATCTATGAGCTGGATGGACGGGTGCCCATCTCCCATGTCAACGATCTGCTGGCGGTGAATTTGCCAAGCAAAGAGGCGCATACCATAGGCGGCTTCGTGACCGCTGAGCTTCGCCACCTGCCAGCCGTTGATGAAACGGTGGACGCCGGTGGCTACCGCTTTCGTATTGTTGACTCCGCAGGCCACTTCGTCAGGACCGTCCGCGCCGAACCCATTTGATATGTGTTTAAAACACCTTAAAGTGGGGAAAGCATGAATGTGCTTTCTGCGTTATTTGTGAGTGGTTTCCGGTCGGGTGCGAATCCGGCCGTGCTAGCTGGGGATAGTAAGTTTTCCTGGCTCAATATTAAACTGGCGGTATCGAAGTACCAGGGTCGTATCGAATTACTCCTTTGTATTCAATTGCCAGGCTTTTTCGAGTAGCTCCCAAGCTTCCTCAGCGGTGTCCACTACCGTGAATAAACCTAGGTCCGCTTCATCAATAGCGCCTTCCGCGACGAGATGCTCGAAGTTTACCGTGTTCGACCAGTATTCCCGGCCCAGTAACAGCACCGGCATGGCACTGACCTTCCCGGTTTGCAGAAGAGTGAGCGTTTCAAATAATTCATCGAGCGTCCCAAAGCCACCCGGACAGGCCACGAGCGCACGCGCCCGTTTCAGGAAGTGCATTTTCCGTATGGCAAAATAATGGAAGTGAAAACAGAGTTCCGGAGTGATATAGGGGTTCGGGCGTTGTTCTCTGGGCAGTACGATGTTGAGACCCACGCTCTGTCCGCCGGCCTCGTAGGCGCCTCTATTAGCCGCTTCCATTAATCCAGGACCGCCTCCGGTGACCACTGAGTAGCTGCCACCCGGGCATTTTTCTGTACCGGATGTGATGAGCTTGGCCAGGTTTTTTACTTCTTCGTAGAACCGACTGTTGTGCAGAACTCTCTCGGCGATTCTGTATCTTGTATTAAGTGCCGCATTATCTGGTTGATTTTGCAGCGCCTGCCGCGCGGCCTCGAGGGCCAGTTCGGCATTTTGCCGTTCGGTAAATCTAGCTCCGCCAAAAATAACCACGGTAGCGTCGATTTTTTGCTCTGCCTGAACGATATCCGGTTTTAACCATTCCAGTTGCAGCCGAACGGCTCGTAATTCGTCTCTCAGCAGGAATTTTTCATCGGTGTAAGCGAGCTTGTAGGAATCGCTCTGAATGTTTTTCTCGCTGCGGGCAGCGAGTACGGCATCTTCTTCCGCACTTGGAAATAAATGGTGGCTATCGTGTCGAGAAGGCATAGGGTATGGCTCGTTGGTCGAAAAGGCAGTGGTGTCCCGTCAAAAGGTAATGGTTTCGCCGAGTTCGGGTATCAGACTGTTCCATCCAGTGCTGTCGAGACACTGTTTTAAGCGCTGCTTCGGGTTTTGCTCGCCGTGCACGAGGCATACTCGTGGACGCGGCGCTTTAAACTGGTTTGTCCAATCAATTAGTTGGGACTGACCGGCGTGCGCCGAAAAACCACCGAGGGTGTGGATTCGAGCGGCCACTGCAATTTCCTCGCCGGCCATTTTGAAAGTTTTGGCCCCATCCACCAGTGCTCTGCCCGGTGTGCCGAGCGCTTGATAACCGACGATTACAACATGGGACTGTTTGCGCCAGAGATTGTGTTTCAGATGATGACGAATCCGGCCACCGTTACACATACCGCTTCCCGCGATGATGATCGCGCCGCTCTCAATCCTGTTTAAAGCCATGGATTCCTGTGTCGAGACGGAGTAGCGCAATACAGGTAAAAAATTGTGCAAACTCCGCTTTCGGTAGGTCTGGCTCATCGCGCGTTTATCTTCTTCATTGTAAGCGTCCTGGTAGCGATGGTAAATCTCGGTAACCGCTATTGCCATGGGGCTGTCCAGATATACCGCCTGATGGCGTAGCTTGCCTTGCTGATACAGTTCTCCGAGCCGAAAAATAATTTCCTGGGTGCGACCGACTGCAAACGAGGGGATTAAAATATTGCCGCCATTGGTTGACGCCTCGGTAATAATATCTTCGAATTCCGCGAGGGTTTCAGCCATCGGCCTATGGTTGCGATCTCCGTATGTGGATTCCAGCAACAGAATGTCTGCTTCTTCGACTACTTCCGGATCCTTGAGTAGTGCCGCCGAGCTATTCCCGAGGTCGCCGGAAAATACCAGTTTTTTTTCCTCTTTTTCTTCCCGAATGAATATTTCTACGATCGCCGAACCCAATATATGGCCGGCGTCTAGAAAACGGATTTCGATATCTTCCGCGACAGGAGTTCGCTGGCGGTAATTAACACCGAAGCCCAGCGCCAGAGTCTGTTCTACATCGTCAACGTCGTATAAAGGGTGAATTTCCTCCCGTCGGGCCCGGCGGCGGCGCTTGTTTTCCCATTCTGCATCGCGTAACTGCAGGGATGCTGCGTCCTTAAGCAGGACGTCCAGTAGATCGAAACTGGCCCAGGTCATGTATATCGACCCACGGAATCCCTGCTTGTGAAGCAGTGGTAGACGTCCCGAGTGATCCAGGTGCGCATGGGATAGCACAACGGCATCCAGCTCTTGCGGATCGAAGGGCAGGGCTTTCAGGTTTTCTTTCTCAACCTCCCGACCGCCCTGGAATAACCCGCAGTCGAGTAAAACCTTGCTGCGCTCGGTGGAAAGCAAGTAGGCAGAGCCGGTGACGCCCTCAATCGCGCCATAAAAAGTGATGTTCGTCATTCTATTCCTCGTAGGTTTATGCAGGCGCAAAGCAAAACGCCGCTGTTCCGGCCAATATACGGCAAATATCTAAAGGTGCGCGATCAATTCGGCTGGACCGGCTGGCGTCTTTGCCCTTGTATTGCTAACCATCGGAGCCGGTTCCCTCCGCCCGCGACAAGTGGTGGGCTAGAGCAGACAGAGTTCCGCATTATTCGGGTAAATGTGGGGATGTTTTCCAATGTTTGGCCTGTTAAAGGGTAGAGATAATACCGCCGGCGAAGAGGTATTACGGCGGCGGTATGGTCGTCGGGCCTATTGAAGTGAACAATCAATAAAGGCTTTAGTCAGAGTGTGTGTGTTGTTGGTCGAAAGACGATATTTACCTGCCCGTCCGGCTGAACATGATCATAACGCGAACCGGCCCAAGCAGCGGTTAATAAACTCGCATCACTAGAAATAGGCTTTAGTGACATACTGGTTCATCATCCGTTCTGTGTTAAAAAACGACCCGTTAATGGCAATTGCGTTGCGCATCACTGAAATATAATTGTCCCGGTCCTGGTAGTACATCGGCATAATGATATTCTCCAGTTTTGAATAAAGGATATCGACTTCGCTGGCGGTTATCTCGCTGGCGCTTTCGCCGTGCGGTTCGGAGTTGCCGATGGCCCACCCGGTGACGCCCTCAATACAGCCTTCGACCCACCAGCCGTCAAGGATGCTCAACGAGGGCACGCCGTTGATGGCCGCTTTCATGCCGCTGGTACCGGAAGCTTCCATCGGCGGCAGTGGCGTGTTGAGCCACAGGTCTACGCCGGCTGTCATTATCCGGCCTATATCCATATCGTAGTCGGGTAGATAGGCGACGCGAATAAAGCCATTAAGGTTGCGGGCGATTTCGAAGATATCGCGAATCAGCGCCTTGCCGGATTGATCTTTCGGATGTGCCTTTCCACTGAAAACAATTTGTAGAGCGCCGCAGTGATCGATGATTTTTCTCAATCGGTCAATGTCGGAAAAAATCATGGTCGCGCGCTTGTACTGGGTGGCGCGTCGGGCAAAACCTAGGGTCATGACCTGCTGATCCATTCCTATATTGCAAACCTTATTGATATATTCCATCAATGCCCGTTTGGCAGCCTGATGAGCCTGCCAGATATCTTCCTTGTCGATGCTGATAGCATTTCTAAGCCCCGCATTATCAACTCGCCAGTCCGGTATCTTTCGATCGAACAACGTACGCATGGCGTCGCTTGCCCAGGTGTGTACGTGGATACCATTTGTGATTGAATCTATGGCGTAACCGGCGAACATTTTTTGCGATGTTTGCCGGTGCTTTTTCGCAACACCGTTGATGTAGTGACTCGAGGATAAGGCCAAATATGTTAGGTTTAACTCCTGTTCACAACACAGTTCATCAGCGCATTCCTGAAACGGATTGCACTGTTTTAATACGCGGAAAGCCATGTCTGCCGGGAATCTGTCGTGGCCTGCCGCAACCGGTGTGTGTGTCGTAAATATGCATTGCTGGCGAACTTCGTTTATTTGTTCTGGGGTTGTTTGTGCAGTGCCCTGTTGGCGGGCGAGCTCCTGCATCAGTTCAAGCACGAGCAGGCTCGAGTGACCTTCATTCATGTGGTAGCGCTCGATTCCGTTATGGCCGAGAGCCCGTAGTATTCGTATCCCGCCAATACCCAGGATTGCTTCCTGGCAGAGCCGGTAATAATCGTCGCCGCCATAGAGGTGATCGGTCAATTTGCGGTCAAACTCAGTATTGTCGTCGCAATCGGTATCGAGGAGATAGACCGATACCGCCTGTCCACTGAATCCGGAAATGTCATACCGCCACGCACGAACTTTAACTTCCCTGTCTTCCAATTTGACGGAAATCCTGGCGTCAACCGGCGCAAGATAATCGCCGACCGGCCACTGCACAGACTCTTCTGTTTGGTTGCCGAGGTCATCCAGGCGCTGGCGAAAGTAACCCTTGCGGGATAACAGCGTGACTGCTACTAACGGCAGACCAGCGTCTGCCGCGGAGCGAAGCGTATCTCCGGCCAATACACCCAGGCCTCCGGAATAGGTCGGAATCGCCGACTCCAGGGCAATCTCCATGGAAAAATAGGCAATGCTGGCGTTTGTCATCCGCCGAGCCTCAAGTAGTCTCGGTATCGAAATAGGGCCATTTCCAGTGGCGAATTTCAGGCATATCCTCCCCGTGATGGACAATGTATTGCTTGTGCTCAATCAATTTGTTGTGCATTAACTGCTTCAGGTGGGCTGCACGCGAGCCCAGCTGTGGCACCCGGTCGATTACATCACTGACCAGGTGAAAGCGATCGAGGTCGTTGCGCACCGCCATGTCGAACGGCGTGGTGGTGGTGCCTTCCTCTTTGTAGCCGCG
>DJFY01000091.1:10163-12718 GCA_002431545.1 Cellvibrionales bacterium UBA5860
CCATGGGGGTGTTCTTCCTCCGGTTGCAGTGTCATTAAATCCACTACGTTGACCACCCGCACCTTGATTTGCGGCGCGTGCTGCCTGAGCAGGTCTACTGCCGCCAGGGTTTCCATCGTGGGGACATCGCCGGCGCAGGCCATCACCACATCCGGGTCGCCATCCTGGTCGTTGCTGGCCCACTCCCAGAGTCCGATACCAGCGCTGCAGTGTTTGATGGCGGCATCCATATCCAGCCATTGGGGCTGATGTTGTTTGCCGGCGACGATGATATTTATAAAGTCCCGTGAGCGCAGGCATTTGTCGGTGATATATAGCAGGGTGTTGGCATCGGGGGCCAGGTAGACGCGAATAATACTGGCTTTTTTGTTGACTGCGAGATCGATAAAGCCGGGATCCTGGTGAGAAAAACCGTTGTGATCCTGGCGCCAGACATGGGATGTCAGCAAATAGTTCAGCGAAGCAATAGGCCGCCGCCAGGGGATTTCCTTGCTGACTTTTAGCCATTTGGCATGTTGGTTAAACATGGAATCGACGATGTGGATAAAGGCCTCGTAGCAGGAAAACAGTCCGTGACGACCGGTCAACAAATAGCCTTCCAGCCAGCCCTGGCAGGTATGTTCGGAAAGTATCTCCATCACCCGGCCATCGGCCGCGAGGTGCTCATCCTCCGGTAAGCGTTCGGCCATCCAGCTGCGCCCGGTCACCTCGAACAGGGCGCCGAGGCGGTTGGATGCGGTTTCGTCAGGCCCCATCACGCGAAAATTCCGGTGCGCCATATTTTCCAGCATCACATCCCGTAGATAGGTGCCCATCACGCGGGTTGATTCCGCTTCGGTTTGACCGGGATGATCGACGGCGACTGCGTAGTCCCGGTAGTCGGGCAGCTTCAGTTCCCGCAGCAGTTGGCCACCGTTGGCGTGGGGATTAGCACCCATACGTAGAGGGCCCTTCGGTACGAGGGACTTGAGCGACGGGATCAGTTGTCCGTTGTCATCAAACAGTTCTTGCGGGCGGTAGCTGAGCAGCCAGTCTTCAAGCAGGGTGAGATGTTTGGGATTGTTGTGGACGTCTGAAAAGGGCACCTGGTGCGAACGCCAGTAATCTTCGCTTTTCTTGCCGTCAACTTCTTTCGGTCCGGTCCAGCCCTTGGGGCTGCGCAGCACGATCATCGGCCAGCGCGGCCTTTCTACCGGCGCCTCGGAGCTGGATCGCGCTGCCGACTGAATCGCCTGGATGTCGCTGATGACCTGATCCATTATTGCCGCCATGCGTTGATGCATGGCTTCGGGTTCCGACCCCTCGACAAAATAGGGGCGATAACCGTAGCCGATAAACAGGCTTTCGAGTTCGTCGCCAGGCAGTCGGGCTAACAGGGTGGGGTTGGCGATTTTGTAGCCGTTGAGGTGCAGAATCGGGATAACGGCACCATCGCGGGCGGGGTTGAGAAATTTATTGGAATGCCAGGCAGTGGCCAGAGGGCCGGTTTCTGCCTCACCATCGCCGACCACGCAACAGGCAATCAACTCAGGGTTATCGAATACCGCTCCATAGGCATGGGACAGCGCATAACCCAGCTCTCCTCCTTCGTGAATGGATCCAGGCGTTTCGGCAGTCACGTGGCTGCCGACACCGCCGGGAAAGGAGAACTGCCGAAACAGCTTTTCCATGCCTTCGGCATCTTCACTCAGATTGGGGTAGAACTCGCTGTAACTGCCTTCCAGCCAGGTGTTGGCGACCAGCCCGGGCCCGCCATGACCGGGGCCGGCGATGTAGATCATATTCAGTGCGTGGGCCTTGATCACGCGATTGCAGTGGGCGTAGATGAAGTTTAATCCCGGTGTCGTGCCCCAGTGCCCGAGTAAGCGCGGCTTCACATGTTCCTTTTTCAGCGGCTCGCGCAGAAGCGGATTATCGAGCAGGTAAATCTGCCCCACCGACAGGTAGTTGGCCGCGCGCCAGTAGGCATCGATCTGTTGCAGAGCCTCGGCATCCAGAGGGTTTTTGGCTGCTTCCTTTGATCGCTGCTTGCTCATGGTTTCCCTCCAGGGTATAGACTTGTGGTTTGGATTGAGTCACTGGTTTTTCTGATCTAGCGCGGCAAGGGATTGGCGAGCGATTTCCCACTCTTCCCGGGTGGGGATGACCAGTATTTTTGCCGTGCTGTCCGGGCTGTGGATTTCGATCATAGCCTGGCCGGATTGCGTATTCTTGGCAGCGTCCAGCCGAATCCCCAATGGACTCAGGCTCTCCACCACCTCGGCCCGCAAGCGGGTATCGTGTTCGCCGATACCGCCAGTAAAGATCAGCGCATCAACACCTCCCAAGGCGAGAAAGTACGCGCCGATATATTTTGTCATTCGATACCGGTAAAGCGCCAATGCCTGCTGTGCATCCGCGTCGCCATTCGTTGCGCGGCTGCGAACCTCGCGCATATCCGCGCTGCCGCACAGTCCTTTGAGTCCGCTTTCATGGTTTAGCAGGTGATCGATCTTTTCGACAGATAGTTTGCTCTTTTGTGCGAGGTAGAGTGCAACGCCGGGATCAATGTCGCC
>DJFY01000136.1 GCA_002431545.1 Cellvibrionales bacterium UBA5860
GCGAGCGCTGTCAGCTCGAAATAATGGGTCGCAAACAGGCTCAGCGCGCGGACGCGCCGGGCCAGATGTTGCGCGCAGGCCCAGGCCAGCGACAGGCCGTCAAAGGTGCTGGTGCCGCGGCCGATTTCGTCCAGTAGTACCAGACTGCGGTCGGTCGCATTGTGCAGGATATTGGCGGTCTCGGTCATTTCCACCATAAAGGTCGAGCGCCCGCCCGCAAGATCGTCGGAGGATCCTATGCGGGTAAAGATGCGGTCGACCAGTCCGATAACCGCGTCGCTAGCAGGGACGCTACTGCCAGTATGGGCCAACAACACGATCAGCGCGGCCTGGCGCATATAGGTTGATTTACCGCCCATGTTGGGGCCGGTGATCACCAGCATGCGACGGGACTCATCGAGTTGCAGATCGTTGGCGACGAAGGGCGTGTCCAGTGCCTGCTCGACTACGGGGTGACGCCCGCTGGTGATGTGAATACCCGATTCTTCACGCAGCCGGGGTCGGCAATACTCCAGAGTGTCGGCGCGTTCGGCGAGGTTGGCAAGAACGTCCAGCTCGGCGACGCTGGCGGCACAGACCTGCAGGCTCTGCAAGTCGGTTAACAGTTGCTCGAGTAATGCCTCGTAGAGGGCTTTTTCGCGGGCCAGCGCCCGGCTCCGGGCGCTCAGCGCCTTGTCTTCAAAAGCCTTGAGCTCGGGGACGATATAGCGCTCCGCGTTTTTCAGCGTTTGCCGGCGCACGTAGTGGGCGGGTGCGTGTTCACCCTGGCCCTTACTGATCTCGATGTAATAACCGTGGACACGGTTGTAGCCCACTTTCAGTGAACTGATGCCGGTAGCTGTTTTTTCGCGAGCTTCGAGTTCGACCAGGTATGCACTGGCGTTACTGTCGATGGCGCGCAACTCGTCCAGCTCGGCGTCGTAGCCTTCGGCGATCACGCCGCCGTCGCGAATCACTACCGGCGGATTGTCGCTGATTGCCCGCTTTAACAAGGCAACCACGTGGGGGAATTCTGCGATGTCTGTCTTTAGCCTGGTCAGGAGAGCGCAGGCCGGATCGTTGAGCGCATCCTGCAGATCGGGAATCGCCGTCAGGGATTGCCGCAGGCGAGCCAGGTCACGCGGCCGCGCAGACTTCAGCGCAAGTCGTCCCAGGATACGCTGCATGTCGCCAATAGAGTCCAGAGCTGGCGCCAGGGCCTCATAGCGGTATTCCTGTTGTAATTCGGCAATAGCCGCCTGGCGCGCTTGCAGCGTTGGCAGATCGCGCAGGGGTTGCAATAGCCACCTGCGCAACAGGCGGCCACCCATGGCGGTAGCGGTTTTATCCATCACTTCGAGCAACGTGTGGCGGCGGTCTCCATCGGCATTGCTGTCGATTTCCAGATGGCGTTGAGTCGCGGCATCGAGAACGACGCTGGTGCTTCTGTCGTCCACTGTCAGGGATTTAATGTGGTGCAGGTCTGTACGCTGGGTGTCCTTGGCGTATGTCAGCAGGCAACCCGCCGCGCCTAAGGCCAGGTTGATGTGGTCGCAACCGAAGCACGATAGATCGGCAACGCCGAACTGCTGGCACAGCTGGCGGCGGCCGCTGTCGGCGTCGAACTCCCAGGCAGGGCGGCCGCGAAGGCCACTCAATTCAGCAAAAAGCCGGCGCTTGTCGGGTTCGTCCATTAGTTGTTCGTCGAGCAGCAGTTCAGCGGGCTTGAGACGCTCCAGTTCGGCGACGAGATTGTCGTCGCCGGCGACCTCGCAGACGCAAAACCGGCCGCTACTCATGTCTAGGCTGGCAACGCCATAATCGTCATTGCTGCAGGCAATGGCCACCAGCAGATTCTCTCGGTCAGCTTCAAGTAGCGCTTCGTCGCTCAGGGTGCCAGGGGTGACGATGCGCTGGACCTCTCGCTTGACCGGACCTTTGCTGGTGCTTGGGTCGCCGACCTGCTCGCAGATCGCGACGGATTCACCCATTCGCACCAGGCGAGCCAGATAATTGTCTACCGCGTGATAGGGAATGCCCGCCATGGGAATGGACTGTCCTGCGGATTTGCCGCGACTGGTCAGGGTGACATCGAGCAGCTGCGCGGCCTTTTTGGCATCGTCGTAGAACAACTCGTAAAAATCGCCCATTCTGTAAAACAGCAATGTGTCCGGAAAGTCCGCTTTGATGCGCAGGAATTGCTGCATCATGGGCGTGTGCGAGGATTCTTTTGGTGTTGAGGGAGAGGCAGCCATCGCGCGGTCGGGCAGAAGGGAACGGGGAATTCTACGGGAATCGGGCGGGGGAAAAAACATTCTTGCAGTTGCCGCGGCGGTATCTTACCGTAACGCTCACTGACCGGTTGCCAGTCGGTTCGCTGTTATGACTTGCGCTTTATACTGTATGTGAGTACAGTATTTTGGTGGTCGCTGCTGCATTTTATGCGGTTCGGCCGAACCACAGCGGCGATCGATCCAACCGGGAAGGGGTACCAACTGATGATGAACAAAACCAAAGAGGTGCATTTGATGGAAGCCGACAAGGAAAAAGCATTGCAGGCTGCGCTTGGGCAGATCGAACGCCAATTCGGCAAAGGCACTGTCATGCGCATGGGCGACAGGGAACACGTTGCCATTCCAAGCATATCTACAGGCTCTCTGGGGCTCGATATCGCGCTCGGCATCGGCGGCCTGCCGCGCGGCCG